>JAKONH010000125.1 GCA_022702045.1 Spirosomataceae bacterium | reverse complement strand
GGGCTTTCGTGCCGTCCAGATATGTCCACTGACTCTGACCGGGCGCGACAACCTGACTGTACTGCACTTTCTCACCCTTGCCGTTGATAAAAATCCGCTGCCCGTTGGCCGGGTTGACACCGTCGGTTTTAGCTCCGTACAGGCTACCGACCGAGTACCCGACGCGCGTGATGTTTGTCGTTTCGTAGGATACGTGCGTTGTACCGACAATCTCGGTATTACCGTCTGCCAGCGCCGTTACCTTATTGTTCAGGTTGGTGTAATTGAACGAGGCATTCCACGAAAAATCACCCCGGCGCAGCACTGATGCGTTGATGCCCAGCTCGATACCCCGGTTGTACATCGACCCGACGTTACCCAAGATTGCGTTGCCGGGAATTCCTTTCGATACGGCCTGGGGCGCACTCAGAATCAGCCCGTTGACGTCGTTATTAAAGTACGTCAGTTCCACCTGTACCCGATCGTTCCAGAAGCCCAGATCAGCGCCGATGTTGGTCTGATCGCTGGTTTCCCAGCCTAGGTTTGGGTTACCAGCCTGCGAAATCGCCCAGGTCGGTGCGTTGCCGTATAACGAGCCACTGTAGAGTTCCAGCGAGCTAAATGCGTTGTCGAGATTCCCGTTGCCAACCCGGCCCCAGCTCGCCCGCAGCTTGATGTTACTCAGCGTATTGGCGATACCCGCGTCTTTGTAGAACGACTCTTCCGACAAGGCCCAGCCGCCCGATATACCGCCGAAGTTTCCGTATTTCCGGCCCGTTCCGAGCGCCGAGTTACCGTCGCGCCGGAGGTTGACCGTCACGAAGTATTTCTTGTTCAGGTCGTAATTGATCCGGGAGAAAAACGACAGATATGCCCGCTCGCTGAGGTCGTTACCGGAAGCCGAAATGTTGCCCCAGTTGCCCTGATAATTCTGGAAAAACGGATCGGCCGACTGCGTCCGGTTGGCGCCCCAGGCGGAGTTGGTAAACTTCTGCACATCGTAGCCCAGCAGCACCGCCAGCCCGTGTTTACCGCTAAACGTCTCATTATAAGCCAGCGTGTTCGTCCAGTTCCAGTTGTCGCGCACAGCCGACACATTCGTAACCGACCCCCGACTCGAAAAGCCGTCGCCCTGTACGGCACTGTTGAAACTGACGTTATCCGTCCGTAGCCGGTCGATGGCGTAGGTCGTCGTGAAGTCCAGGTTTTTCAGCAGTTTCGCCACCCCGCTAAAACTCCCGATGATCCGGTCGTTAGTCGACGTAAAGCGGTTCAGATCGAGCAGCGCGACCGGGTTACCGAAGTTGCTGACGACCCGGTTGTTGCCCATGCCAATCGTGTTCAGGTTGGTCGTGCTGATGTTGTAGCTACCGTCCGGGTTGAAGGCCGGCACGTTGGGCGGCAGGGCGATGGCCAGCCGGGCCGCCCCCACCAGAAAGAAGTTAGAGCCGGGCAGCGACCCCGCGTAAGGCGACTGGTTGTAGCTGGTATTATACGACAGACTCCCCCGAAACTTCAGCCAGGGGGTTACTTCCTGATCGATGTTGAACCGGGCCGCTTTCCGCTTGAACTCGTTGGCTACCAGAAAGCCCTTTTGATCGGTATAGTTGGCCGAGAAATAGTAAGTCGTGGTTTTGGTGCCGCCCGATATGCTGATATTATGGCTTTGTGAGACGCCCGTACGGTAGATATAGTCGTACCAGCGCGTGTCGATCGCCGATCCGTCGGGAGTGGTATTCGGGAAGAACAACGCCGACGCTACGTTGTCGTTGGTTGCGTTACCACCCAGCACTTTGGCGTTCAGCACTGCTTCGTTCTTGATACCGATATACTGCTCGGCGTTCAGCAGTTCGGGTAGGCGTACCACGTTAGATACCCCTGCCCAGGTTTCATAGTTGATGCGTGGTTTGCCTTCTTTACCCCGCTTTGTTGTAATCAGCAGGACGCCCGCTGCGGCCCGTGATCCGTAAATCGAGGTCGATGCAGCATCTTTCAGCACGTCGATCGACTCGATATCGGCGGGATTAATATCCCCCAGCGGATTGTTCGGCACGGCCGTACTCGCCGATACGTTACCCGTATTGATCGGAATACCGTCGACAACTACCAGTGGGTACGAACTCAGCGAGATTGAGTTGACACCCCGAATCCGGATGACCGGCGGGTTGTTTAACACCCCGTTGGGCTGGGCGATACTGACACCGGCTGCGCGGCCCGCCAGCCCCTGATCGAAGCTTTGCACGGGCTGCTCCTTGATAATATCGCCATTGATCCGCGCGGCTGACCCCGTAAACTCGGCTTTGGTCTGCGTACCATATCCCACGACCCGTACTTCGCTCAACTGTCGGTTATCCGAGCTAAGCGTCACATTGACGGTGTTACGCCCCTGCACACTGACTTCCTGCGTAGCAAAGCCGATCGACGTGATAACCAGCTTCGTTACGCCGGTTCCTACCTGTAACGAGAATTTTCCATCGGCATCCGTCTGCGTTCCAACTTTAGTGCCGGGAACGACGACGTTGGCACCGGGCAGCGTCTGCCCGTCGTCTTTACTACTCACTGTTCCTGTTATCTGCCGCGACTGGGCCAGGGCGGGTAGCGCCCTTACACTCAGCCAAACGCTAAGCAGCACAATAACCAATCTACTTGATTGATTTAGTAGATAATTCACAATCATGTTATTCAGGTTGTTTTGTGATTATTTGATTTATTGGATTTCACCTCACTACAGACCTCACCCCCGACCCCTCCCGCGACGGCGGACCGCCTAAAACAGGAGAGGGGAGTTGTAAACGACAGACAATAGAATGTTACTTGCCTAGTTCCACTGGCGGGCGCAAGCTTGTATTCCGCTCGTCACCCCTCTCCTAAAACAGGAGAGGGGCCGGGGACGGTCGGCCGCTGCCGTGAGGTAAATAGCCTTGCTCAATACACACCCGCGTTAAGCGTGCTCTTCGACAGGGCGTAGTTGCGCTGCACGCGGTCGAGCACAACCCGGATCGAGTCGTTCGTTTCGTTGACACCCGTCAATACGACCCGCGACCCGTCGGTGGTCTGGTAATGTAGGACCATGTGCTTCCGTTTGCCATCTTCCCGATCGGCTTCTGACTTGATACCTTTCGTGCGCCGGGTGCTACGGGCCAAGGCGTCGATTTTGGCATCTTCCTCACCAATACGGGCGCGGGCATCGGCGGGTATCCAGTCAGCTACCGGCTTCTTTTTCTTCTTGGGTTTATCGCGGACAAGGTCGGCCGATAGTCGTTCGCTCCGGTCCGACTGCGGGCGGTACTTGTCCTGCAGGTACAGTACGTGATTCAATGAATCGGCGTCGTAATAGAACACGCGCTGTCCGCCACTAACGCCCGTCAGCTCGAATGTCCGGTTCAGATCACGCATTGGCGAGCCGCCCCCATTCGAGAGATCCAGCGGGGTGGGCCGGTTCACCTTGAACGTCAGTGTCGACCAGTTTTCGAAGGTCGCTTCCTGCCAGCGCACCGTGTCCGACGGCGATTCCGGAACGAGCTGATTGTTCAGCCGGAACTCCGTCACGGCGTAGTTGCCACGCAGTTCCGACAACCCTTTCTGCGCGGGTTGTTTGTAAGGGTCATAGCGGAAGTTGACCCACTGTACCCAGAACAGCAGCACCAAGAAAATACCGATGGCCGCCGTTTTCAGCGTCACCCGGCTTACCTGCTGCCAACCCGAAAAGCGGGGGGCAAAGTAGTATGGCACTGTTGGCCGCTCCCGGATCAGGAGGTTGTACAGATCGGG
>JAKONH010000077.1 GCA_022702045.1 Spirosomataceae bacterium | reverse complement strand
AAGGTACAAAAAAAGTCCCGCCGGGCAGCAAGCCGGACGGGACTTTTGGTAACCGTATCAGATAAGCGGTCAGGCAACGGGTTCGGCCGTTTCTACCAATTTATTGTTCATCAGGTATTCCGCGATTTGAACAGCGTTGGTAGCGGCTCCTTTACGCAGGTTATCAGCCACGATCCACATGTTGAGCGTGTTGGGCTGCGTCTCGTCACGTCGGATTCGGCCGACGAATACCTCATCACGGCCGTGCGCCGTTAGCGGCATCGGGTAAACGTAGTTCTTTGGGTCGTCCTGTACGATTACGCCCTCAGCGTTGTAGAGCAGCTCGACTACTTCATTCAGATCAAAATCATTTTCGAATTCGACGTTCACCGCTTCCGAATGCCCACCGATCGTTGGAATACGTACCGTTGTGGCCGTAACCCTGATCGAGTCGTCGCCCATGATCTTTTTGGTCTCGTTGATCATTTTCATTTCCTCTTTCGTATAGCCGTTATCGAGGAACGAATCGATGTGGGGCAATACGTTGAGGTCGATGGGGTGGGGGTACACTTTCTTCGTGTTCTGATCGCCTTTGCGCTCGGCAAATAGCTGATCGACAGCCGCTTTTCCTGTGCCCGTCACTGACTGGTAGGTCGATACAACAACCCGTTTCGCTTTGTATCGGTCGTGTAGCGGTTTCAACGCTACGACCATCTGAATGGTCGAGCAGTTGGGATTGGCGATGATTTTGTCGTCGACAGTGATTGTATCCGCGTTAATTTCGGGCACGATCAGTTTTTTCGTTGGGTCCATCCGCCAGGCCGACGAATTGTCAACAACGAAAATCCCAGCTTCGGCGAACTTGGGGGCCAGTTCGAGCGAGGTGCTGCCACCCGCCGAAAAAATCGCAATAGCGGGTTTCGCGGCAATGGCGTCGTCGAAGCTGACAACCGTGTAGGGTTTACCCTTAAACTCAATCTGTTTACCAACCGAGCGCTCAGAAGCGACGGGAATGAGTTCGGACACGGGGAAGTTACGTTCTTCCAGCACCTTCAGGATTTCGCCACCGACCAGGCCGGTTGCCCCTACGACTGCGATTTTCATAATTTATTTAGTATTTATTTGAAAATGAGTCGCAAAAGTACGGGAAGAGTTTGATAAATAGTTCAGTAAAACTGTATAAAAGTCAAAAGTAGTTGGTCGTCAGTTCACTTTATATTGGCTTGAGTGGGCCCTGCTGGACTAAAGCTGCATACGTAGATTGAGCCTGTAGTTGGTACGAAACAATCAATACAAAGACGAATAGCGTTTTCGTACTTGTAAAGCGATGTAGGCTGTACGATTAAATGCTGCTTGCTGTAAAATAGTTATTATATTCTATGTTATGGGGTCAGGACGTGGCTGAGAGGAACATCTGTTTCGGCTATGTCGATAATGCGCTCGACAGGCTCGAAAAGTGATAAACCGACAGTCAGACAGTTGGGGCGGCAACTTGCCAGGAAGCGGTCGTAATAGCCTTTTCCGTAGCCGACGCGGTGCCCCTGCCGGTCGAACGCCAGAAGCGGGACAAGGACCATATCAATAGCGATCGGTTCGATAGTCGATTGCGTCCGAGTTGTTGGCTCAGGAATGCCCCATTTGTTTTCGGCGAGAACGGTGTCGACGGTCAGAGGATAGTGTACCAGCTGATTGGTTTCCGTGTTGGTGACAGAAATGGCGGTGCCTGTACCATGTTGCCATAGCCAATGGATAAGGGGCCATGTGTCGACTTCGTTTTGTCGGCGAATGGGGAGAAAAGTATGAACTAATCGCAACGGCCGGATTTGCGTCTGTTGCTGAACAAAGTCAATGAAGTGAGTTCGTAGTAAAGCGTTACGTCGGTTTAGTTCATCGGCCGGTAAGGCTTTTCGTTTGGCGAGGTAGCTTGTTCGTAGCTCCGCTTTGGTTTGACTCATGCTTCCAGACAGATGTGCATCCGGTAGTCGAACGGGTCGAATGTATCGAGCAACTTTTTGAGGAAAGACGAGTCGCGTAGGGCAAACGTCAGGTAATTTTCAGACCGTTCCTGTAAACCGCCATTCGGAAATAACTCGTCTTTGACCGCCTGCAATTGCCGCAAACCAACTTCCTGATTGCGCTCTTCCGCACGTCGCATTTTCTTTTCCAGTCGCACGACCGCGTTGGCGAATCGCTTCGTCTCGGCCAGAACCGCTTTTTCCAGCGTAGGGTCGACCATCATGGCTTTGTGCAGCAGTGCGTCCAGTCCCTTATTAACAGCTTTGTTCTCGTTGTCGAACGACAAGCTGTGCCGGGTATGGTGATCGACGAATTCACGTTTCAGCGCCTGATCATCCTGAAACAGTTGCTCCGGCGTTAAGCCCAGCTTGGCAACGCGTCGGGCACTGACCTTTGGTACATACAGCGCAAAGCTGCGCGGCATTAGCATTGGGAAGGTCGTCTGATACTTGTCGAATACTGGTTTGAGCTGCAACCAGTACGGCACTTCTGAAGGACCGCCGATGTAAGCCAGGTTCGGTAAAATAGTCTCCTGATACAATGGGCGCAGTACAACGTTGGGACTAAACCGCTCCGGGTGTTCAGTCAACTCCGTAAGCAGTTCACTCTCTGAAAAGCGTAGCTTGGTGTGCAACACTCGATACGAGCCATCATCGGCGCGCTCGATCCGTTCCCGCACCTGATCGTCGAGATAAAACAGATTGATGGCGCGGGCTGTAATAACGGTTTTATAACCGAGCGCTTCCAGCTTTTCTGTCTGCTGTTCGACCAGCCCACTCGCGGTTTGGTTGAGCAGATCATCCTGCATAATAGGCAGGAATTCCCGTTTCAACGCCGGATCGTCAGCATCCAGGCAAACCAGCCCTTCAGCTCCGAACAATTCGTTGACGTAAAAGCGAACGGCATCCGCCAGCGTATCGTGTGTGAGGTAGGCTTTCTCGAACAGGTGAAGCTTCTCTGGAATCTGGGTAAATAGTGTCTTTAACTCCTGCGGATTCATCCGGCCAACGGCACCGCGTTGCTCAGTTTGCCAGTTGTGCTGATTACCAAACAGCGAAAAATGGTTGATCTCCGCAAAGTCGTGATCTTCCGTAGCCATCCAGTACACCGGTACAAATTGATAATCAGGGTATTCCTGCGCCAGTTTCCGGGCCAAATTAATCGTTGTAATCAGCTTGTAGACAATATACAGCGGCCCAGTAAAGATGTTCAGCTGATGCCCCGTTGTGACGGTGAAAGTATTTGGTTGCCGGAGTACTGAAAAATCAGGCTTGTTGGCGATGCCTGCATATTGTCGTTCCAACGCATCAATCAGCGTTTGTCGTTTCGACGCATCAAACGTCTTTTCAGCGAGTTGCTGTTGAAAGGTTGAGGGCGTAGGAAAGTGATTGTAAAACGGGGCTAGACTGTCTTTTTGGGCGATGTAGTCAAGAAAAAGCGTTGAAAACTGGCCCGTTGCGGAAAGGGGCAGGTACTGACAGTCCATGCAGGAATAGCGGTTTACCCAAGCCAACAAACGAAAAACCCGCAAGGTTCGTAGCCCTGCGGGTTCGTAATCAAATGAATAAAGACAAGGTTAGTCCTGTAGAGCAGGTTGTACTACGTTGCCGTACAGGTCAAATTCTTCGGTGCGGTCAATTTTGACGTGAGCAAAATCACCTAGACGAACGTACTGCTGGGCCGGAACGAGTACTTCGTTGTCGACTTCAGGCGAGTCGGCTTCGGTACGGCCGATGAAATAACCACCCTCTTTGCGGTCGAACAAAACTTTATAGGTGTTGCCAACTTTGGCCTGATTCAGTTCGCTCGAAATACCCTGCTGTAGCTCCATCAGCTCATCTGCACGCTCCTGCTTCGCATCGGCAGGTACGTCGTCGGCCATAGTATACGAATGGGTTTGATCTTCATGGGAATAGGTGAAGACGCCCAACCGATCGAACCGCATCCGCTCAACGAAATTATACGTTTCATCGAACATCGCTTCTGTCTCGCCGGGGTGGCCCACGATCAGCGTCGTCCGCAGCGTAATACCCGGTACGCGTTCGCGAATCGACTGCACCAGTTCTTCCGTCCGCTCGCGGGTAATACCCCGGCGCATCAGCTTCAGCATCTCGGTCGAGCCGGTTTGCAGGGGCATGTCGAGGTAGTTGCAAACGTTTTCGCGTTCCCGCATTACGTCGAGAACATCCATTGGAAAACCAGACGGATACGCATACTGCAATCGAATCCAGTCGATGCCTTCCACATCAGCTAACCGATTAATAAGATCAGCCAGATTGCGCTTTTTGTAGATGTCCAGCCCGTAGTAGGTTAGATCCTGGGCAATCAGGATCAACTCTTTCGTACCCCGCCGGGCCAGCGATTTCGCTTCTGTCACTAGCTCGTCTATCGAGCGCGATACGTGGCCCCCACGCATCAGCGGAATGGCACAAAACGAACAGGGGCGGTCGCAGCCTTCGGCAATTTTCAGATAGGCAAAGTGTGCTGGCGTTGTCAGCAGCCGCTCACCAACCAGTTCGTGCTTGTAATCGGCGCGCAGCGTTTTCAGCATGCGGGGCAACTCGTTGGTACCAAACCAGGCATCGACGGTCGGCATCTCGACTTCCAGCTCATCTTTGTAGCGATGCGATAGGCAACCCGTCACGTAAACCTTGTCGACAATGCCGGCTTCTTTCGCGTCGGTATAGCGCAGAATAGTGTTGATCGATTCTTCTTTCGCGTTATCGATGAAGCCGCAGGTATTGATGACAACGATGTTGGCGTCGTCTTTCTTCGACTCGTGCGTCACGTTCATGCCATTGCCCTTGAGTTGGGTAAAGAGCACCTCTGAATCGACCAGATTCTTCGAGCAGCCGAGCGTGACGATGTTGATTTTATTAGTACGTACTCCTTTGGTTTTCAAAACAAGAGATTGTTCAGGCGTCAGAAAAAAGTAACGCTGATT
>JAKONH010000074.1 GCA_022702045.1 Spirosomataceae bacterium | reverse complement strand
CGGCATTGGTATTGAGCGCGTTGCCGGCCAGTCCGTAAACGGTTTCGGTTGGTATGCCTACTACATGACCTGCGGTTAGCCAGTTGGCGGCCTGCGTAATATTTTGCCCGATCTGCGTTTTCATTGTCGGACAAATATAGACAGAAACGGCCAGTAGTGCGGAAAGTCACTGTCCCGCCTATCTTTGTTCCAAACGCCAACCAACCATGAATGATCGTATCAAACAATGGCTCAAACGAGTCGGCTGGCTGGGTTTCCTTTTCTTCCTGATCACAGGCTTACTCTGGCTTATCATTCCCTACCTGATTACGAAGGGGATATTGTCTAAATGATTGAATTGTAGAATGAACGATTGACTGACTGAGTGATTTGCGTAAGCCCATTCAATCACTCAGTCAGTCAATCACTCTACCCGTTAATGCACCCCGCCTGGGCCATGGACGTGGCCGTGATCCAACTCGTCGGGCGTGGCGTCGCGGACGTCGAGGACCTGAACGTCGAAGTGTAAATTTTGGTCGGCCAATGGGTGGTTTGCGTCAACAGTAACCGTATCGGTACCGACGTTGGTGATCGTGATCAGTTCGCCTTCGTTGGTTTCAAACTGCATGCCTACAGCGATACGCTGATTGCCAAACGCCTGTTTGGGTACTTCTTCGATCAACGTGGGGTTACGACGGCCATAGCCTTTTTCGGGCGTAACGTCGATGGTAACTTTATCACCGGCTGCATGGCCTTCAAGCCCTTCTTCCATACCGGGAATCAGGTTGCCTTCACCATGAAGGTAGTACAGCGGCTCGCTACCGACGCTGGAGTCGAGCACGTTGCCTGAATCGTCGGTCAGAGTGTAGTGGATAGCAGCCACTTTGTGTTTTGAAATCTGCATAAAAAATCGGCCAGGCCGTTTGTGTATATGTATGAAACAAATGTAGACCGCAAAAGTCTGCCTGTTTGTCGATTTCTACCCAATCGGTACGGAAACTTATGAGAGAAGGGCTGCGCATCAGACCGAAATCCAGAGGAGTGATACGAAAGAAAGGTATACGATCAGTTCGCTCAATTGCTGAATGGTTCCCAGGCGACTACTGCTGTCTCCGCTTGCCTGACGGCGAAATCGCCCAAGCATCCACCAGCGGAGGAGTAAGATTGGGATCGCGAACAGCGCGTAAATCCAGAGCGTCGTCAGACCAACCAAAGCCAGCATCGGTAGCACCCCAATCGTAATTGCCAGCGTACGTCTAGCTATCGACGGGGCGCTGTCTGTAGGGGATGCGCTGACCGGACGCTTCCAACTGACAGATGCGGCCATCAGGTGGCTAAGGCTATGCGCCATTACGTACTTGAGGGCTACTGACAAACCGAATGCTTCGTTAGCAAACAACGCCTGTACGGCAAAAAAACGGGCCAGCAGCAGCAATACAAGCCACACCGTTCCTGAAGGGGCTTCGCGTTGATCCGTGCGGTCTCCACCCATATACGTAGCGAAACCGCTTTCCGGTCGGGCCAGTGTCAGGGTGGCTACGGTGGCTATGCTCAATAGTACGGGCAGGTGCGGAGGTGGAAATAAGATTGTCCCCAGCCAGTAAGCACCCAGCCCGATCAGACCTGTAAACCAGCCCGCCAGCGGCAACAGCAATGACGGTGATGTATCAACAGTAGGCGCGTAGGCGCTTCGCAGGGTAGAAATGGGAAACATGACAGGTTATGAAGTATCGTATGACAGCACAAACGCAAGGGCCAATGGACTCAGAATCGTGTTGACCGTACTGAATGTCGCCCATGTAGCGCCAGTGCTAGCGCAACTTACTAACGACTACGCTCATCAGGATGTTAACCAGCAGCGCTAGTAAAAACGACAGGCTAATCGATAGTTCAGGCAGCAGGAACGCCTGCAAAAACAAAAAAGTCGTATAGCCAAGAAAGCCCAGCATGCTACCCCTCAGCAGCAGTACAGTAGCTGAATGGCCTTGTGCGTAGTGCGTAAACACCGCCAGAATCGACGTGATGACAGGGAAAGGGGTAAGAATGCCGCTCCAGGTCGGGCCGATCCGATGCGCCAGTTCGGTGATGCCAATAACGAACAAGGTAGCCGCCACCATCCGTAGCAGCAGATCGTAGGGTAGCCGCCGGACTGCTATGGTCTTCAGGGCAGGGGTAGGCCAGGCATACAGACCAAGCAGAATGCTGCCCATCGCCATACCGTAGCCCGTCCACAAACCAACCTGAATCGGCCGTAGCACTAACGCGATGAGGCAGTAAGCGACGTAGGAGAGCAGGAGCGTAGGCAGCCAGGAGAAGTAGCTGGCGAGTTGGGCGTAGCTGTAGCAGAAACCAACCAGCGACACGATACCGGTCAGAATCCCCGGCACCGATTGCAAGCCGAACGCTTTTCCCTGTTCCAGTATGAAAAACAGGAGAATGGGACCGGCAATCCAAGGCAGACTGGCAATCAGTCCGCCAGTTTTGTGTCCCCATTTCTGACTCGCCAGGGTAACGACCGCCATGACGACTGGCATCAGGGTTACTTTAATCAGCAATGTGTTCATGTAGAGAACCGGCGATTACCACCTACATAGGCGGGGTTACGTAAAATAATTCGCCTGACGACAGCGGGTTGATTCTACAAAAGTAGACCGATTGGCTGACGATAGCGGTACTACCGCTTACGAATGCAAGTCAAGTACCATTCATCATGCCGGGTAGCCGCTGATCAATTATTAGATGATTGCCTAAATGATTAATTAGATACTTGTCTAACCAATGCAGGACAGGCGGCTACTAAACTTGGGTCGCCACGTAGGCATACAACCAGATACGCTGTTATGAATCTGCTATTTAAAGCACTCAACGATCCGACTCGTCGGCAAATCCTCGATCTGTTGCGGGCTGGCGACTTGAATGCGGGTGAGATAGCCGAGCAGTTTGCCATGTCGAAACCCAGCATTTCGCACCACCTAGACCTGTTGCGGCAGGCTGGGCTGGTCGAATCGACGAAACAGGGTCAGTTCATCAATTACTCGCTCAATACAACCGTGCTCGATGAATTGCTGGGCTGGCTCCTTAGCTTTCAAAAGCCGGAAATCAAACCTGTCGATTCACCATCCGACCACCTATCAACCACTAAATTCCCTTTGCTATGAACACCAAACCTACGTCTACTGAATGGCTGATCCTGACGCCCTACTTACTGGTATTTAGCTATATCGCGTTAATCTGGCACCGATTGCCGACGGTTATCGTGTCGCATTACAACCTGACGGGTCAGCCTGACGGCTGGATGCCGAAAGAAAAAGCATTACTGGTAATGGCCGGGTTGGGGTTGTTTATCTACCTGTTACTACGCTTTTTACCGAAGCTAAATTTCGGTGGCACGGTGCAGACAGCCGTGTTTCAGCGTATGCGATTTGTGATGAGTCTGCTAACGACCGTCGCGATCGGGAGTCTGTTTTATATGGCGACGCAGTCAGAAGAACTGCATTCGTCACAGGGAGCCATGCTGGCGCTGATTAGTCTGGGGATAGCGGCCGTTGGTAATTACATGAGCATTCTAAAGCCGAACTGGCTTATCGGTATCCGTACACCGTGGACACTACAGAATGACCGGGTCTGGACGCGTACGCATCGGCTGGGTGGGCGACTGATGGTAGCGGGCGGCATGTTGGGTGCTTTGCTGGCTGTGCTGGTACCAGCGCCCTACACCGTCGGCGCTGTTGTCGCCGTTTTCCTGATCGTTACGTTGGTCCCGATCATTTATTCCTATGTATATTTTCGGCAGGAAAAAATAAGCCAGTTAATGCGCTAATGCATCTATATAGCGCAACACCGTCCTTACCTACAACGAACTGACCGTTTCTGACCTATGCCTTTCCTGTTCCTAGTGCTTCTCGGCCTTTCCGGTGCCGTGCTGGCCCAGACCAGCGAACCCATACGCTACACGATTACTGAACCCGCCGGGATAAGCCTGACGCTCGACGGAACGCTAACCCTGCCCACCATGACCAAGGGACCGGTGCCAGTCGTGTTGCTTATCGCCGGGTCGGGCCCTACCGACCGCGATTGTAACAACCCGGCACCAATTGGTGGTAAACCCGTCGCGGGCGCTTCGTTTCGCCTGCTGGCAGATAGTCTGGCGCGACAGGGAATAGCCGTCGCACGGTACGACAAGCGTGGATCAGGTACGAATCGATTGATCATTGTCAGCAAGATGAAGACGGAGGATATGCGCTTCGACCATTTTGTCAGCGATGCAATTGGCTTCATTCGGCAGTTGCAGGCCGACAAGCGGTTTTCGCAGGTCGTTGTAGCGGGACATAGTGAAGGCTCACTGGTTGGTATGCTGGCGGCTACGAAGACCAATGTCGATGCGTTTGTCTCGCTGTCGGGACCGGGCCAAAACATCGCTGATGCAATAAGACCACAACTGGCTACCCTGCCCGAAGCGCAACGTGAACTGGCCTACCGCGATCTCGATTCGTTGCGCGCGGGGCAACCAGTCCGGCAACCGCCTACGGTACTTATATCACTGATGGGGCCATCGATACAACCGTACGTAATGTCGTGGATGAAGTACGACCCGTCGGTCGAGATCAAACGTTTTCGGGGACCGGTACTGCTTGTGAATGGAGGGCGTGACATACAGGTGGGGGTGACCGAAGCCGAACGACTCAAAAAGGCCCGTCCTGACGCTAGGCTAGTGGTGTACCCTGATATGACGCATATGCTGAAAAACAGCGTCAGCGCATCGATGGCCGATAACCTGAACACGTATCACGATCCCAGCCTGCCGCTGACGCCCGGTCTGGCAACCGAACTGGCCCGATTTGTTACGAAAGAGCAATAGGCATATCCAGCTAATAAAACGACTCTGTGTCCAGGTCTGCGTTTTCACAGACCCTTTGGACACAGAGTTGTTTTATTAGCTGGCGCATGAATGTCTGTGTCTGTACAGACCTGGGCGGGAGTTTTGTCCTGTACTCAGCCGCAATCATATAAACAGTATCCTGCTGTTTTAAACAAGACCGTACGGTTCCATTATCGAAACAGCCGGGCAAACGGCGAGTTAGTACAGTCGAGTAACCAACAAAACACGATTGTATGACAACGGAATCAGCACCCATGACGCGGGGTAACTGGGCGCAACAGCATTTGCCCGAAATTGGGCTGGGTGGCGTAGCCATCGGCAATGAATTTGAATACGTATCTGACGAAGCGGCTCAACAAACCCTCGAAGCCGCCTGGAAAGCCGGCGTGCGCTACTACGACGTGTCGCCCTGGTACGGGCTGGGGCTGGCCGAACGACGGTACGGGCACTTCCTCCACAATCAGAAACGCGACGATTACTTTATCTCTTCCAAGGTTGGAAAACTGCTACGGGCCAGCAAACACAACAAAGGCGCTGAATACTACCCGCATGCTCATTCGCCTAACGACGTGATCTTCGATTATACCGCCGATGGCGTTCGCCGGTCAATTGAAGACAGTCTGCAACGGCTGGGCATCGATAGTCTCGACATTGTGTTCGTCCATGACCTTTCACCCGACAATAAGCTGCTCCCTACCGACTGGCAGGAGCAGTTTGCCATTGCTGAGAAAGGCGCGTTTCCTGAATTGAGCAAACTACGCGACGAAGGCGTTATCAAAGGGTGGGGGCTGGGCGTCAACTGCCCAGAGCCGATTCTGAAAAGCATCGACGTGGCCGACCCCGACGTATTTCTGCTGGCATCGCAATACTCGCTCATAGACCACGAAAACGCGCTCAAAAACGTATTCCCCAAGGTGCGGGTGCGGAACATCGCGCTGGTAATGGGGTCGAATCTGAACGCCGGTTTCCTGTCGGGCAGCGACCGCTACAACTACGATCAGAAGAAGCCAATCAAACCGGAATATCTCGAAAAGCGTGATAAGCTACAGGCCATCGCCAGGCAGTTCGACGTCGATCTGCGGACGGCATCGCTCCAGTTTGCGCTCTTTCCTGATGTGGCCGTATCGGTTATTCCCGGTGCCCGTACGCCCGAGCAGGTCACGGAAAACGTCGAGTCACTGACTGTTCAAATTCCCGATGCATTCTGGCAGACGCTCAAAGAGCAGCAACTAATCGACGTCGACGCGCCAATAACGAGGATGAAGCCATAAGCGGGAATTTGGCTGCAATAAGCCCATCTGGGCGGAAACAGGCATTCT
>JAKONH010000059.1 GCA_022702045.1 Spirosomataceae bacterium | reverse complement strand
CGTCGAGGCCGAGTGGTTTTACAATGAAATCACCGTCCCCCCCGGCAACGACGTCATCGGATCGTATTATATGGCCAACGGCTTTGGCGCAGGCTATTTCGGCATGCAGGTCAACTCAGCGACAGAGCGACGGGTACTGTTTTCGGTCTGGAGTCCCTACCAGACCGACGACCCAGCCAGCATTCCCGCCGATCAGCGTATCCGGCTCGACCGCAAAGGGGCTAATGTAACGACCAACGATTTTGGCAACGAAGGGTCGGGCGGACAGAGTTACCTACGCTACAACTGGGTGGCCGGACAAACCTATCAGTTTTTGCTGCGAGGTCATCCCGTAGCGGATGGCTACACGGTGTATACGGCTTACTTTAAAGCCGCTACCGAGTCCAGTTGGCAGCTCATCGCCAGTTTTCGGCGGCCCAAAACGACGACTTATTTGAAGTCGCTGCACTCATTTCTGGAAAACTTCATTCCGGAAACGGGTAACCGGACGCGCGGGGTCAACTTTTCAAATCAATGGATACGGGCGACAGACGGTATCTGGCACGAACTGACCAACGCCCAGTTTACGGCCGATAACACGGCCCGAAAAGGGTATCGGATGGATTATGCCAGTGGGTCTGACGGACAGCGGTTTTTCCTGCGCAACTGCGGCTTTTTCAGCGAGTATACGCCCATCGGCGCATCCTTTTCCCGATCCCACCAGCCGAAAGCGCCGGCTGTCGATATCAATGCGTTGCCTTAATATGGCCAAACCAACTGGCTCACCTTCGACAGTATGACAAACCACCTAATCACGGCTTCCAACCCCGGTCGTATCTGCCTGTTCGGCGAACATCAGGACTATCTGGGCTTACCCGTTATTGCCGCAGCGATCTCCTGTCGCATTCAGTTGACGGCCGGACGTAGCAGTCGCCCCGTTATCGACCTCAACCTGCCTGACATAAACAGCCGGGAGCAGTTTAGCCTTAGAAGTCAGCCCCTTGCCTACGCCCGTGACCGCGACTATTTCCGCAGCGCCGTTAACGTACTGCTGCGCAACGGATTCCGGTTCAGCACCGGTATCGACGGGGAAGTTCGAGGCACGATTCCCATCAACGCGGGGACGTCCAGCTCGTCGGCGCTGCTGGTTTCCTGGCTTGGCATACTCAGCCAGCTAGCCGATAATCCGCAGCCTTTACCCGCCATGCAGCTGGCCGAACTGGCTTACCAGGCAGAGGTACTGGAGTTTGGTGAGCCCGGCGGCATGATGGATCATTATTCGACGGCTGTCGGTGGTGTCATCTACCTGGAGTCACAACCCAAGATCCGGCTGGAAACCTATCATCCACCCCTCGGCACGTTCGTGCTCGGCAACTCGCGGGAACCCAAAGACACGATCGGCATCCTGGGCCGGGTAAAGCACGGCATGTTACGACTGGCCAGTCAACTCACAGCGCAGGACCCGGCCTTTTCGCTGCACACGACCCCGACGGAACACAGTTCGGCGTATAAAAACCAGCTCACCACCGACGAATTCATCTTGCTGCAAGGCACACTGGCCAACCGGGACATTCTCTGCCGGGCGTTGACGATGCTTCGCTCCGCCGACGCAGCTTCCTTCGACAATGCAGCATTCGGACAGTTGCTGACGGACCATCACCAGTACCTGCGCGACGCCCAGCGGATTTCCACCCCCAAGATTGACCGGATGCTCGACGCGGCTTTAGGGGCGGGAGCACTGGGCGGAAAAATCAACGGCTCCGGTGGGGGTGGCTGCATGTTTGCCTACGCCCCCAACAATACCGAACAGGTGGCCAAGGCCATCGAACGGGCCGGTGGTCAGGCATATGTCGTCTCCGTCGATACCGGAACCGCGATCCGGGCGCATACCTCCTCCCTGCATGAGTCAATTTGCTGATCTCATTCGTAGATCTATAAAAGTTTCTAAAACCTTTTAGGTCTGACGGCTAGCCTCTTGCGCCTATACTGCCAAACAGATTCTAATATAGCAGCACTTTGTAGCGGTATCGTCCCCGGGCATATTCCCGCATCCTGATAACCTGCCGGGACCGTTCACTGATCCAGAAAGTCGCGTACGAACCTGGCTGGTAGTCGATGCGTACCAGCCAGCAATCTACCCTGGCCCGACCGGGCAATGCCAGTTGTTCCCGACCCGTCACCTGTACCGGATAGTAAGCCGACGAGATACTACCCGGCTCGTAAAAGGCAACGGCAAACTGCTGCCCGACCCGGCGAATGGGTAGCATCGGCAGCAGTTCCAGATCCATCGGGAAGGCAAAAGCCGCCGGTTGCAGGCGTACAGAAAATAGGCTATCCTGCCGGGTATGACGGGCCGAGTCAGCAATACGTACCATGTTCTCACTGAACACATAACTGCGCTGTCCCCGCCCGGCATATGTCGCCTGATACGTAAGCGGACTTAGCGATGGCCACGCCCCCGTCGACCGGACCTGTACCATTACCGTATCACGCCGGTACCACTGCCAGTTGAATTCATAATGGGTATGGCCGTTAGCCTGAATGCGACATACATGTCGGTCCCAGATGTCAGCTGACGACGTTCGGCGTCCGGTCGAGTCGGTGAAGTATACGGCGTAACTGGCGCTGGTATCGCGCCAGACCGACAGTTGTAATCGGGCATTGGTCGGGTTGATGGTGTCGATCTGGGCCGAGGCCGCCAGGCTAGCCAGTGAAAAAAACAGCGTAATCAGTCGTAGAATCATGTGTAAACGTTACTAGTCGACCAAAGAAAGCCGGTCTTCGATCAGCCAGATTTCCAAAACGGATGAACACGCCTGTTTACGGACGAACGCCCTTCGCGGAGGGGTAAACGCCGTTGGTCATTTTTCGGCGGGCACGCATACGCGCCGGTTGTTCCTTTGGTAGTATTACATCATGAAACGACTGGCCCGGCCTTCCGTATCGTTACTGGCTACACACTTGCTATTATGGGGGCTGTTCCTGCTGCCGCCCGTCCCCTATTACCTCGAACACCGCTCGGTTGCACTGGCGCTGCTCAACATGGGCGGTAGCTGGGCTTATTTCGGAGCATGGGTCGCCCTCAACCAACGTTTTTTTCTACCCCGTTACTTTTTCAATGGTCGACGCGACACCTACGTTCTACTGACATTCGGAGTTCTGCTACCGTACGCCTGGGTGGGTACGTGGCTATTCGGGGCGCTCACCGGTGAGCGCCCCCCGCTGCTCTACCTGATCACCCGCTTTTACACTATCGGCCTGGCCTTTGGCTTTATCGATCAATACCTGCATCGGCAGCGAACACAGACCCGGCTGCTTCAACTGGAAAGTCAACAGGCACGCTCCGAGCTGGACCGGCTGAAAGCACACGTCAATCCGCATTTTCTATTCAACACGCTACATAACTTGTACGCGCTGACTCTCAGGCAATCGCCACAGGCTCCGCAGGTGGTGCTGGGCCTGTCGACGCTGATGCGTTATCTGTTCACGACCAATCAGTTGGAGCGCGTTCCTCTGCGCGAAGAGATTACGTATCTGGAACACTACGTGGACCTCGAACGCCTGCGGCTCAGCAGCAAGCGGGCCCATATCACATTGGTCGTCGACGGGCCGGTGGATCAGCTGGACCTACCGCCGATGTTGCTGATTCCGTTTGTCGAAAACGCGTTCAAACATGGTGTGGAGACGGACACAGGACAGGTTTTCGTCGCCATTACCCTGGCGGTTCAGGGACGGGAGCTATTTTTCGAGGTCGAAAATAGCAAGCCCCTCACTCCACTTACAGTAAACTCGGTGCGCCCGCCCGCTATGGGTACAGGCCTTGCCAATGTCCGGCAGCGGCTGGCACTCCTCTTCGCCGATCGCTATCAATTGACCATCGACGAGCAGCCAACTACCTACCGACTTACGCTGGCACTACATCTATGACCTACCGTTGCCTGATTGTTGACGACGAACCGCTCGCGCGGGAACTGTTGGGTACGTTTGTTCAGCGCCTGCCTAATCTTTCGTTAGTAGCCAGTTGTGAGGATGCGCTGGCCGGCTTGCAGGTATTACATTCGACACCTGTCGACCTATTGTTTACAGACATCAAAATGCCGCAGCTGTCGGGTCTCGATCTAGTACGCACCTTGCCGAGCCCACCCAGGCTTATTCTGACAACGGCATTCGCGGAATATGCCCTGGAAGGCTTTGAGGTTGGCGCAGTCGACTATCTACTGAAGCCCTTTTCCTTTGCCCGGTTCGTGCAGGCCGTTCAGCGGGTGATGGACCGGACCAACACGACCACGCCCACTCCGCCCCCAACTACTGCCGAACTCAGTTGTCTGTTTCTGAAAGTAGACCGAAAAATCGTCAAGGTAGTCCTGGCAGACGTCCGCTACTGGCAGGCTCATGGCAACTACGTGAAGGTCTTTTTGCGCACAGGCCAGCCGTTGCTGGTCAGTGAGACGTTGGGTCATCTGACGCAGTTGCTTCCTGTCAGCCAGTTTGTTCGTGTTCACAAATCGTACATTGTCTCGCTGGCCGATATCATCGAATACCAGTCGGATCAGGTCGTCATCGGCCAGAACAGCATTCCTGTCGGAGAAGTATATCGCAACCAGTTTCTGAATGCGATTAGTCAACAAATCAGCCGCTGATAAATCCGCCGACGGCGCTGTTCGTTACAGGTTCCACCAGTATGTCCATTTGACGACCAGCGCCCGGTTTTTCACCGACAGGAAGCCCGGCACGTCCTGCCCAAACTGCGCCGACCCCGCCAGGTAGTTGTCGGTGTAGACGATAAACAGGTCGGAAGCAGGTTTGTAGCGCCACTGCAGCCGGGCGTTGACGTTCATGTTCTGTTGCTGCTCGTTGTATTGCACGAAGGTGGTAGCATAGAGAGTGTTGCTCAACGTCAGATCGAAACGCGGCCCCACCAGCCAGAACGTGGTTTGCCCCCAGGGCTGCGGCAGGTTGATGGCGTTATAACTGGCACTGGCCGCCAGACTCACGTACGGCTGAAAGCGATAGCCCACGTCAGCCGTTACGTTGAGCCGTGTGCCATTGGCGTAGTACCCACCGTAGCGCGTCGCCAGCCCGTAGGTAAACAGCCGCTGGGGTTGCGAGTCGAAGTCGGTACCCCAGGCTGTCCAGCGGTGTTCGGTTCCCGTCGCCAGCGTCGGTCGGCCGGAGTTGGTTGGGTCGAAGGGCTGCAGCAGCCGGACGTAATCCGTGGCCGCCCAGGCCGTAAAGACGCTTTTAGACCGGAACGTCACCGTGTACGACAGGACACTTTCGTTGTCGCTTTGCCGCCCGGCCGGATCGAAGAAGTAAGTGCTGTTGACGGTTGGACCGTGGCTAAGCACCGATCCACCGATGGGCAAAAAGGTGTAGCCCAGCGTACCGATACCCCGTTCGTATCCCCGCCTTGGCACATAGCCCGCTTCGGCCGTATAATTCTGGCCGACCGCTTCCAGCTGTGCCCCGATCAGCCACTGCCGACTGAAGTATTGCAGGTTTGCGGCATACACAGCATTGTCGCCCTGCGTCGATGCATCGGTCGAACTACCAGGCGCGGGCGGAGCGTTGAACGAACGGATGTACAGGGCTTTTCCCGACCACAGGTTGTTGGCCGACGCCAGGTTGTACTCGATACCCAGATTGCGGTTATACTGACTATAGACGGGTATACCGGCTGGCGTCCCGCCGGGGCTAGGTTGTACGATTGGTTCTTGGTAGCCGATCGATTCTTTGTTGACGAACAGCATTCCTATGTTGGAGCGGGCAAATACACGTCGTTGCAGGGCTAGGACCGCAAAATTCTGCGCGGGTAAGCCAGTTTCGGCCACCGCACCGGTCTGCATGTCCAGCACGCCCAGTCGCCAGTCTTTGTTAAGTTTTCCGCTCACCCGCGCCCCAAACCGGATCGGCACGCCACCCAGCCCGATACGCCGACTGAAAAATGGGCGGATGGTCGAATAACCGAAATTGGCAAATTGATCGCCGTTTTCCAGAAAGAACTGCCGCCGTTCGGGGAAAAACAGTTCGTACCGGTCCAGATTCGTCACCTGCTGATCGACGTCGACCTGCGAAAAATCCGGGTTCACTGTCAGGTCCAGATTCAGCGATGATGTCAGCGCCACTTTCGCGTCGAGCCCGGCGCTGAAGCGGCTGCTGGTCGGTGACGTAGTCTGGTAATCGTGGGCCATACCACCCAGCACGTACGGAATCAACGAGATGTTGGGCCCCGGCTGCGGTGGCGGCTGATCCCAGACCAGGGTACCCGTCAGAGCCAGTGATGCCGTCGGGAATTGGCGTTGGATCGGCGTCCACGACGATTTTTCTGTTGTCTTCAGATCCAAGCGGCTGAAGTTGATTCCCCAGCGGGAGATGCCTTTTTTGTAGCGCAACGTTTTGAACGGAATCGCCAGCTCGACCACATAGCGATCGGGATAGTTACGCACGACCGACGTCCATTTGTTATCCCAGCTCAGGTTAGCTTTGCCGCCTTCGTAGAGCAGCCCGTCCCACTGCGCCCCGGCCGCATTGACCCCGAAGGTAAACCCGTTGGTCTGATCGTCGAAGGTGTCGACGAAGAAGATAAAGTTGTCATTTTTACCAAATGACCAGTCGCGCCGTAACGACTCGACAATGTATGGGACAGCCGAAGCCGCGTTCGGTACGTTACCCAATAGGCAAACTGCACTCAGATAGACAGCTTGCTCGTCGTAGGTCATCCGCACCTCCGTCCGGACGTTCGCCCGGCTGGTATCAGCCGGAAGCACCATCCAGAAATTGGTAGCCACGTCAGCCGTCTGCCAGACAGGTTCATCGAGTGTCCCATCAACGACAACCGGCGAGGTAGCCCGGCTAATGCGAAGTTGATAGCCTTCATTCTTTTTTTGGGCTATACCCACTGACTGCCCAATCAGCAGCCAGATTACCACCATTCGCAGGTAAACGTTCACCAAACAAGTTCGACTAGATACAGCTAGAAAAGCCTTTTTTCGCCTGTAGCTACTATTCGTGGACACGTGTTTTTACCTAGTAACTGACTTAATCCATTAGATAACTAGACACTAATATGTATTGTGTAAGAATGGATCGACATAAGTTACGATTTGCAGCTCCTTCTAACTCAACAGTACTTATTCATATATCCACAAGCACAAAAAAGCCTCAGATGTGAATCTGAGGCTATATGAGTACCGGGAGCCGGACTCGAACCGGCATGTCCTTGCAGACAATGGTGTTTGAGACCATCGCGTCTACCGATTCCGCCATCCCGGCGCAAAATCAGTTCAAAACTGCCCTGTGGGCCGTCCTGAACGCGAACGTGGGTGCAAACGTATGGAAAAAAGGTTAAAAGCGAAAACCCTGACGCAGAAAAAGAAAAAATCTTTATTCGTACCGCAATGCTTCGATCGGATCAAGGCGCGACGCCCGCACAGCCGGGTACAAACCGGCAAATAAACCAACGCTGACGCACACGACCAGTCCCAGCCCCATCCAGAGCCAGGGCACCACGAAACTCCCCTTCCCCTGACTCATTAACATCGAAATCAGATTACCCACGGTCAGCCCCAGTATTACCCCGCCGATGCCGCCCAACAGACAGATCACGATGGCTTCGATCAGAAACTGCTCGCGAATACGCTTCGGCGTTGCCCCCAGCGACTTGCGGATGCCGATTTCGCGGGTGCGTTCCGTTACGGAGACAAGCATGATGTTGAGCAGGGCAATTGATGCACCCAGCAGGGTGATAAAACCGATACCAAAACCCCCGATACGCAGGTAACCGGTGATGTTATCCGTTTCGCGGGCCAGTTCATCCGCCCGCTCGATCTCGAATGAATCAGGTTGCCCAAGCGGGTCGTGACGTACCTGCCGCATCACCCCGCGCGCTTCGCCAATGGCTTCGTCCTGATCGGCCGCGTTCGGTACCGACGCGGTGATATCGAACGCCATTTTGGCAGCTCCTGCGACCGCACGGGCATTATCGAGCGGGACAAGTATAATACGATTATCGCTCCCACCAGTAAATCCACCTTTTTCGTCGATAACGCCAACGATTTTGTACTGCACGCCCAGCACCCGGATAACCTGATTGAGGGGGTTCATTTTGCCCTGAAACAGTGTCTTCGCTACTTCGCTACCAATCACAGCCACATTAAGTGCATAGGTCAGGTCGTTCGTGTTTAGGTTACGCCCACTACTCAGGTTATAGCCTTTTACAGCCAGATACGCGTCGTCGCCCCCCATCAACTGCATATTGGGGTTACTTTTCTTAGACCCAAACTTTACCTGTGCCGCATCCGTAACGAGACTCGACACGGCAATTGTCGCACCGAGTGGAAACCGTTGCTTGAATGCATTCGCTTCTGCATACGAGATCGGCTTGTCCTGCTTCCGGACACGGCCGCTGCGCCGGGACACCTCCTGCCGCGCAATAATGTTGAACGTGTTGGCCCCCAGCCCGGCAAAACTATCATCGACGGATTGTTGCAACCCGTCGATGGCCGTCAGGATACCAACCAGCGACGTGATACCGATGGCGATAATCAGGGCCGTCAGCACCGTGCGCAGCCGGTTCCCGGCAATGGAGCGTAAGCCCTCGCGAATGTTCTCGATAAAGTTCATGCGTGCTATAAACACGGTCGTCAGCCCACTCCGACGACGATCTGTCGATTACAAAGCTAACACAGATGGCTGGGGTTCGCGTAGTTGTTGGCACACTGTATGGCCGGTGGCGGATAAACCGGATAAACGGCCACGTGAGTCAATAGGCCCGGAATCAGTCACTAACCCACAAAGAATATATACTTAGCATACCTTTTAATCAAAATACCGAATTATAACCGTTTTTTCTCATTAAAAAGCAAACGATTAGGTGTCCATCTGGTAACGTATATGCGTCAGGCAGTCGTCTGATTTTTTAACCAACTCAACTGGTAACGTGTATGAAAGCTAGTCCTTTGCAGCAGCAACCAGCTCAAAAGCCGGTCTCGGTGTTGCCCGTCGTCCCCCTGTTCTCCGGTCGGCGTATGTTTATGCGGTATGCCGGGGTTGCCACGGCGACCGGTCTTGTTATGAGTGCCTGTACTAACAACATCATTCCGGAACCGCTAGCCGGCCCAGGCGGGGGATCAACGGCGAATGCCCGCATCGGCGACGTAATTGACCTGGGGTCGGGCGACATTGGTGTTTTAAACTACGCCTACGCGCTGGAACAAGCCGAACTACGTTTTCTGGAGCTAGTAACCGACAACTTCTACGACAACGCCACGGATGTCGAAAAGCAGGTTTTTCTGGAACTGCGCAATCAGGAAATCACGCACCGTGAATTTTTCAAGAAAGTACTTGGCAGCTACGCCATTCCAACGCTGACACTGGATTATAGCAGCGTGAATTTCCGTAATCGTGACAGTGTGCTCGATACGGCAATGGCGTTTGCCGATCTGGCAACGTCGGCTTACAACGGAGCCGGGCAATTGCTGAGTAATGCCACGAATCTGGCCATCAGCGGCATCATCGTTTCGGTAGAAGCCCGCCACGCGGCAGCCGTCCGCGAATTACGCTACCCCAACACTACCAGTTTTGCCGGCGATGATGTGATCGATCCTGTTACGGGCCTGGAAGTAGCCCGGCTACCAAACGAAGTAGTGCCTATTGCCTCGAAGTTTATCAAGGAAAACCTGTCTACTGCCAACCTGCCCAGCCCGATGACGGCTTAACCGACTCAACGCCATGAATATACAAGCAATTATTGCCGATCTGTCGAAGACCGACCCTGAACTTTACGACCGCCTGGAGCATGTCTCCCGCCGGAGCCTATTTAACATGATCGGCCGTAAAGCCGCGCAGGTAGCAGCTCCCCTCGTCGCGATGGCGGCCGTGAACCGGGCCTACGGACAGGCACTTCCACAACCCATTGTCGACGTGCTCAATTTCGCGTTGACACTGGAATACCTCGAAGCTGAATTTTATAACGTTGGGATGGACTCAGCTGGCCTGCTGACCGGTACGGCCCGTACTGTATATGGACAGATTCAGAAGCATGAAAATGCGCACGTAAAGTTGTTGAAAGATACACTGGGTACGGCGGCAGTCGCCAAACCGGCGTTCGACTTTACGGCCAAAGGCGCGTTCCCTAATCCGTTCAGTAACTATCAAGTGTATCTAACACTATCTCAGGCGTTTGAAGATACGGGCGTTCGTGCGTACAAAGGGCAGGCTCCCGCCCTGATTTCGAGCGATCCGATTTTGACTACGGCACTGCGTATTCACTCAGTAGAAGCCCGGCATGCGGCCCGCGTTCGGATGCTGCGGGGTGAAAAACCCTGGGTTACGGGCAATACAAGTCCGGGCGTGCCATCCGCTGTGTATGCGGGTGACGAGTCGACGGTACATCTTGAAATTTCATCGATTATACAGGGTATCCCTGTCGAGCAGTCAACGCAGGCCTGGGATGAGCCCCTCAGCAAAGAAGACGTATTAAAAATCGTCACGCCCTTCCTAGCATAGTAGTGTATAGCCTGGACGTAAACGTCCAGGCTATACATTTTACAACTTGTAGAAAATAGCCAGCCAAACCGTGTCCATGTCGGGATGCGTCCACGAAACGCGGTGCCGGACATGAGCCAGTATGTTGATGTACATACCCGCAGCTAGATAAACCGGCTCAGCCTGCCCTTCCAGTTGCAACCGGGCTTCCCCCTGCACAACCATCACCCATTCGTTTTCGTCCTGATCGTACCAGAAATCGTCGGGCGACGCATGCCCTCGGGAGACAATTCGCTCGACGCGAAACGATTGTCCGCTGAACAGATCGTCAACCAGTTCGTCTGGCAATGTAGCCGGAATCGACGCCAGTAAGTTACCGCCGTTTGTCATTATGTTATGGCTTACCGATTAGCAGGTTGTACGCCACATAGGGCATGATATTGACGTGCTTTCCGTTGACCCGATATTCGCCGATATTGACATAACCGAGCAGTCCCAGATCAAAGGCATGCCGGGGACGGTCGATGCGCAGGGCCGCCGACAGGGCCGTCCTCCAGTAGCTATCCGGACGAAACCCGATACTCCCCAACCGAATCTGGTTATCACTGATTAAGGTCAGCCCGCGCGATAGTTTCTGTACCATACCAATTGTGAGAAACTCCCGGTTGGGAATACTGTAGGTGTTGTAGTAGGGTGAGGCTGACGAGTAAGGATCATAGTAAGTGTACTGAATCTGAGCGCGGGTTCCTACGAAGGTATATCCCAACGTTACGTTGTTCTGCGAACTACCTAATGTCAGCAGGCCACGAAAGGTACCTTCGCCCCGCCCCTGCGGGAAGCCGTAGGGTTGCCGGTACGAAGCTATTACGGCCAGATGCACGTTCTGGTCCAGTGTTGCATTCAGTCGGGTGTTGATACTGGTGTTGTTCTGCACGTAAACAGAGCCACCAGTAGCGTACCCGGCTCCCACCAGTAGGTATGGGATCGGCGAAACGAAGTTGGCACCCACACTCCAGAATTTAGTAATGCCATACGTAAACTCATTCAACAATAACCATGTATTGCGGTAGTAGAAACGGCCCTTCTCCGGATTATAGGCCGTTTGGCCGGTTAGCATCCAGGTGGGAAAGCGGTTTCGATACTTGTTAACGGGAACGGCTGTCAGCGTCGATGCAGAGTCGGCTTTGAGCAGCAGCTCGGGTTCAAAATACGTTAGTTTGCCATTACGTTTGCGTACGGTAATCATGGTGCTATCGCGTTTTACAAACGTACCTTCTACCTGCGTACCGTCGCGAAAAACAAACACTTGGTAGCTACCATTGGCGGGTTCAGCAGTCCGCACTTCTTCGGGCTGTTTACTAGTAACGCTGACCACCTGATCGGCTTCGACAAAGCTCATGTTGCCGCCCCGTCGACGCACGCTGATAATCGAGCTGTCCTGTCGTAGAATCTGCCCTTTCATAACGGTTCCGTCGCGCATCAGCAGAAACGACTCCTTGCGCTGCATATCCTCTGGTGTTACGGTAAACGATTGCGCTGAGGCAGTATAGGCACTCAGCAGCAGTAGGCAGAAAAGAACTGTTTTCATGGTTGACGGTGTTAGAAACAGATCGTAAAGTAGTTTTTTCATCATGCAGGTTCTAACGCAGCGGCAATTATTTTTTGAACACGTAGCACAGACCTCCGATTTCCCG
>JAKONH010000053.1 GCA_022702045.1 Spirosomataceae bacterium | reverse complement strand
CCCGCCACCACGAGCGGATAAATAACAGACGTAAGAATGAGCATGACCACGGTCAGGCGTACGGCAGGAATGAGATTCGTTTTCATTGGGATTGATTTTGTAGAGACGCAATACGTCGCGTCTCATTTTGCGTCAGCAATAGTTTCCGGATAAAACCATCCGGAGGATGAGACGCAAGGTATTGCGTCTCTACAAAGACTACACAAACAGCCCGACCACCAGATCAATCAATTTGATACCGATGAAGGGAGCGATGACGCCACCTACGCCGTAGAGCAGCAGGTTCTGCCGGAGCAGCGCCGATGCGCCAATGGGCTTATATTCAACCCCGCGCAGGGCCAGTGGAATCAGCATTGGAATAATAATCGCGTTGAAAATAACCGCCGACAGGATGGCCGACTCGGCGCTGTGCAGTCGCATGATGTTGATCGCCTGTAGCGCCGGGATCGACGTGATAAACAGGGCCGGTACGATAGCGAAATACTTGGCTACATCGTTGGCGATACTGAAGGTCGTCAGCGTACCGCGCGTGATGAGCAGCTGCTTGCCAATTTCGACGACTTCGATCAGCTTGGTCGGGTCGTTGTCGAGGTCGACCATGTTACCCGCTTCCTTGGCCGCCTGCGTACCCGAGTTCATCGCGACACCTACGTCGGCCTGGGCCAGGGCAGGCGCGTCGTTGGTACCGTCGCCCATCATCGCCACCAGTTTACCGCCGGTCTGTTCGTGGCGGATGTACTGCATTTTGTCTTCGGGCTTGGCTTCGGCAATGAAGTCATCGACGCCCGCTTTCTCTGCAATAAATTTGGCCGTCAGTGGGTTATCACCCGTCACCATCACCGTCTTGACACCCATTTTCCGCAGGCGATCGAAGCGTTCGGCGATACCGGGTTTGATAATATCCTGTAATTCGACTACGCCTTTCACTTCTTCGTTTTCCGTCACAACCAGTGGTGTACCACCGTTAGCGGCAATCTCCTTTGCTTTTGCGTCAGTCTCCGCCGGAAAGTGATTACCGACGCGCTCAACGATGTTCCGAATCGAATCGGTTGCTCCTTTACGGATGCGCTCACCGGTCACTAAATCGATACCTGATGAACGCGTTTCGGCGGTAAACTTAATCAGCCTGGAGCCCGTCGTATTCAGATGCCGCGTTACATCCTGACCGGCCAGTTCGACAATCGACTTCCCTTCGGGGGTCTCGTCGGCCAGCGAACTCAAAGCCGCAATCCGTACCATGTCAGCCTGCTTGACACCCGGTGCCGGATAGAAGTTGGTCGCTTTCCGGTTGCCAATGGTAATCGTCCCTGTTTTGTCGAGCAGCAGCGTATCGATGTCGCCCGCCGTTTCAACCGCCCGTCCCGACTTCGCAATGACGTTAGCCCGCAGCGCTCGGTCCATACCGGCGATACCGATGGCCGACAGCAACCCACCGATCGTGGTTGGAATCAGACAGACGAACAGGGAGATCAGGGCCGCAATCGTGATGGGCGTATTGGCATAATCGGCAAACGGCTTGAGCGCGACACAGACGATAATAAAGATCAGCGTGAAGCCCGCCAGCAGGATCGTCAGCGCAATTTCATTCGGTGTCTTCTGCCGCGACGCCCCCTCGACCAGTGCAATCATTTTATCGAGAAACGATTCACCGGGCTGCGTCGTCACCTGTACGTTAATCCGGTCCGACAGCACTTTCGTACCACCCGTCACCGACGATTTATCGCCACCGGCTTCGCGGATAACCGGTGCCGATTCACCCGTAATGGCCGATTCATCAATGGTGGCCAGCCCTTCGATGATTTCGCCGTCCGAGGGGATAATGTCGCCCGGTTCGCACAGGAAAACGTCGCCTTTTTTGAGCTGCGCCGACGAGATTATCTGTACCTCATTGGTATACATGTTACCTACCGCGCGAATCACCTTGGCGGGCGTTTCCTGCCGGGTTTTACGGAGCGATTCGGCCTGCGCTTTCCCCCGTGCTTCAGCGATGGCTTCGGCGAAGTTGGCGAATAGCAGCGTCAGCAGTAGAATCAGCGTGATCATGATATTATAGCCCAGCGAGCCCTGTGTCTGATCGCCCGACACGCCGATGTATATCGTTACCAGCACCATGATCAGCGTGCCGACTTCGACGGTAAACATGACCGGGTTCTTGATCAGAATTGCCGGGTTTAATTTGACAAATGACTCCCGGATGGCCGTTCGGACGAGGTCGCCCTGGAACAAACTGGGAGAAGAAGATTGGGTTACCATTTTGGTTATCTTTGAAAAAACAGATTTGAATATGATTGCCGGCGAATTTCACGAGACCCTTCAGGAAGCAGTACACGCTCTTGGTTATCAGAATATCACTGACTTTGTGCGTATTCAGACGGCCAGTCAGCTTGCTCAGAAAGCGGCCTACTATCAGAGCCGGGTGGAACTCTATGAGCAGAAGTATGGCATGCGCTATGACGAGTTCATGCAACGGGTTGTCGATCGTGAGGACATACAGCTAAAGCGGTTCGGTATCATTGAGAAAGAAGACGACTCGTTTGACTGGGACGATAGTCTTCATTCATTCAACTATTACAAGCAGCGACTCAATGCAGTAGAACATGCAGGAACTCATTGAGCAATACCGTTCGCTAGTTCAGCATCAACACGTACGCGAATACGACACGCCTGGCGACAGACACACCGTTCGTCTTGAACTCATCTTTTCTGACCAGTCGCGTCTGATTGTATACGAGTCCCGATTTTACGACACCGGACGGTTCAAATACAGCTATCAGTGGATGACTAAGACCAATGAGTTGATTCACCGCTGGGACAATGCCCACGAGGTTCCCCTCCCCACTTCTTCCCATCATCAGCATATCGGTTCGGAAGACAACGTGCAGCCCTCGGAGCCGATGACGCTGACCGACGTGCTGACCGTTATTGCCCAGCAAATCACTTCAGGCTGAAATACTCGGCCAGCGGACCCAGCGTAAGAGCCGGGAAGAACGACAGGGCCGTGATAATCATGATGACCGCGAAGACCATTAGCCCAAACGTTCCATTATCCGTTGGCAGCGTACCACTCGATTCGGGCACGTATTTCTTCCGGGCCAGCAAACCCGCAATCGCTACCGGGCCGATAATGGGCAGGAAACGACCCAGCAGCAGCACAATTCCCGTTACGTAGTTCCAGAAAAAGTTGTTGTCGCCCAGTCCTTCAAAGCCCGATCCGTTGTTGGCGTTGGCTGAAGTGAACTCGTAGAGCATTTCCGAGAAACCGTGATAGCCGGGGTTGTTGAGCCAGGCCGACGGCTTAACCGTCCACGCAGCTTCGGGATAGTTGACGAACACCCAGGCCGCCAGTGCCGTCCCGCCTTTGACGAGCAGCGTACTGACGAGTGCCACGATCGACGCGATCTTGATCTCCCGCGCTTCAACTTTCCGACCGAAAAATTCCGGCGTGCGACCTACCATCAAGCCAGAAATAAAGACCGCGATAATCAGGAAGTAATAGAAGTTCAGGATACCGACCCCACAGCCTCCGTAGAACGCGCCGGTCATCATACCCATCAGTTGCATCATCCCCGAAACTGGCATCGATGAATCGTGCATGGAGTTGACCGATCCCGTCGAGATAACGGTCGTCAGAATACTCCAGTAGCCCGACGCTACTGGTCCGAAACGAACTTCCTTGCCCTCCATCGCACCGGTCGGCTGTACTACACCCATGCGGGCAATCGCCGGGTTACCGTGCAATTCGCTGATGAGCGTTGGCACCAGCAGCATCAGCACACCGATAGTCATAACGCCGTAAATCATCAGGGCAAATTTCTTCCGGTTGATCAGGAATCCCAGCGCGAAAATCATCGCAATCGGAATGATGACCTGCGCCACCATTTCAGCCATGTTAGTCAGGTAGTTGGGGTTTTCAAGCGGGTGCGCGGAGTTGGCACCGAAGTAGCCGCCCCCATTGGTACCGATGTGTTTGATTCCGATCATGGCAGCCGCCGGGCCACGCGATACCCCGACCGTGTCGCCCTGCATCGTTATGACACTGTCTTTTCCGTCGAAGCTGGCGGGTGTACCGTTGAACACCAGCACGATAGCCAGCAGCAATGACAGCGGCAGCAAAATCCGGGTCATGGCTTTCACGAAGTACACGTAGAAATTGCCTACCGTTTCAACGCTCTTCGGCAGAAACGACCGGACAATTAGTATCAGCGCGGCAATACCCGTTGCAGCTGAAACGAACATCAGGAAGTTGAATACGCCTATCTGCGTCAGGTACGTAGCGCCCGATTCGCCGGAGTAGTGCTGCAGGTCGCAGTTGACCAGAAAACTGATGGCCGTGTTGAATGCCAGATCCGGCGTCATCGAGGGGTTACCATCAGGATTGAACGGCAGGCTTCCCTGTACCAGCAGCAATACGAAGGCGTAAATCAGCCAGACGGCGTTGATTGTCAGCAGGGCCACCAGGTTGGCTTTCCAGCTCATCTCCTGCGTTTCGTCGATACCGCCCAGCCGGTAGATCAGCCGCTCGACGGGGCGCATAAAGTCAAATACGTTGGGCTTATCAGCGAACACGTTCGCGATGAATTTGCCCAGTGGAATCGCCAGCAGCACGGTAAGTCCGTACATCACTGCGATACCTGTCCATTCAGAAAACATATTGAGCGAATGAGTGAATTGTGAGTGAGCGAATGAAAGATCGAAGCATGAGCGTTAGCTTTTTCAATCTATTGCTCTTTAGAAATTCTCGGGTTTGATGAGGACGTAGAGCATGTAAGCGAATACCAGCAGGGCTACGACAAACAGAAGCGTAATCATAGGGCGATCAGATTTTTTCGAACCAGGCGATGGTTTTGTAGAAAGCCCAGAAGCAGATCAGGGCTGAAACGATAAGTACGAGCAGGGTCGCCATAGTGGGTAAAATCAAGTTGTCGAACCACCTATGCCAAGAAGCACACCAATCTGGCAATCAGCTACACATTACCGATTAACACCTTGATTTA
>JAKONH010000631.1 GCA_022702045.1 Spirosomataceae bacterium | reverse complement strand
TTCAGTTCAGCAATCAGCCGGTGGCGCTCGCCATCGCCGATACGCTCGAAAAGGCTACCTATGCCGCTTCTCTGGTCAACGTAGTCTACGATGTACAGAAACCGACCACCGACCTGTCGGCCAATCTGCCCAAAGCGTACAAACCGGAGCGCCCCGACGATTACAGTCGTGGGTCGGCTGATGCGTACAAACAGGCAGCCGTTCACATAGAGCAGGAGTACCATACGCCTATTCACGTGCATAACCCAATGGAGCCTCATGGGGCAACGGCAGTTTGGGAGGACGACGATACGGTAACGGTCTATAATAAAACGCAGGGCGTATCGCTGGCGAAGAAAGACATTCAAAAACTGTTCGCGCTATCGCCGGACAACGTACGCGTCCATTCGCCGTTTGTAGGCGGTGCGTTTGGTAGTTCGTCGCGGATATGGCCCCCGGAAATGGCTGCGCTGCTGGGCGCAAAACTGGTGAAACGACCGGTAAAGGTGGTAGCAAAACGAGAACAGGTGTTCAATCTGGTTGGTTACCGCCCCGAATCGGTACAACGGGTGGCCCTGGGCGCTACGGCCGAGGGTAAACTGACGGGGATAACGCACCACGCCATTGGCCTGACATCGCAGTATGAGCAGTTCACCGAACGGATTCTGCATCCGACTAAATCGATGTATCAGAGCCCGAACCTGAACGCTACGTACCGGCTGGTAGGACTCGACGTAAGCACGCCCTGCTGGGCCCGTGGACCCGGCGAAACAACCGGTTCGTTTGCTCTTGAATCGGCAATGGACGAGTTGGCCTATGCCCTTAACATGGATCCGCTGGCACTCCGCCGGGCCAATTTTGCGGAGACAGACCCAGAAAGTAAAAAACCGTGGTCGAGCAATTACCTGCGTGACTGTTACGAGCAGGGGAGCCGTGCGTTCGGCTGGGGAAAGCGTGACCCCAGGCCCCGATCGATGCGCAACGGTGAGTGGCTGGTCGGGATGGGGATGAGTGCCGGTATTTATAAGTCGGACCGGGCAGCGGCTTCGGCACGGGCGCGACTGGGTGCCGACGGGTCGCTGTTGATTCAGACCGCAGCCGCCGATGTTGGTCCCGGTACCTACACCATTCTAACGCAGATTGCTGCCGAAACAATGGGCGTTGAGGCTAGTCGGGTGCGGGTTGAACTGGGCGATTCGGCGTTTCCTCAGGCCCCTCCGCAGTACGGGTCCCACACAGCTGTTTCGGTCGGGTCGGCGGTGCATGATGTTTGTCAGGAACTCAAACAGAAACTGGCTGCACTAGCTGGCAACAAGCTGTCTGATGCTCCCGCCGGTCGAGCCCAAAAGTCGTATGAAGCGATTCTGCGACAGTATAAGCTGCCCGAACTCGTTGTTGTAACCGAGTCGAAAGGTGGGCCTGAACTTGAAGCAGTAGCGCGTCGATCATTTGCCGCTCATTTCGTTGCTGTGGAAGTACACCCGACGTTGGGAACGGTACGGGTTACGAAGATTGTATCGGCCATCGACGCCGGGAAAGTCCTCAACCCGAAAACGGCTCGTAGTCAGGTGCTGGGCGCAGCGACGTGGAGCATCGGTATGGCTCTGATGGAAGAAGGGATTATTGATAGTCGATCCGGGCGTTACGTGAACAACAACCTGGCCGATTATCACGTACCGGTTCTGGCCGATATGCCCGCTATTGACGTGATTTTTATTGATAAGAACGATTCCGTCATAGACCCGATGGGGGCCAAAGGTCTTGGCAAAATCAGCATGACCGGTATGGCTGCGGCTATAACCAACGCGATCTATCACGCTACCGGAAAGCGTATTCGACACTTGCCCGCCACACCAGATAAACTGATTGCCTGAGCCAGTATACGAAACAGGTACCCACAAACAGCAAGGGCTGCTTCCAGTTGGAAGCAGCCCTTGCTGTTTGTGAATAGTGTTGCACGTGTAAAAACTATTTCCGGCCACCACCAATGTCGAAACCAACTTTAACCCCTAGGTAAGCATTTTCACTAGTGATCTGCGTATTTGAGAACGTGTTGTTGGTTGTTGGCACGGCGTTGTATTCAACAGCAGCGACGAAGTGACCTGCTTTAATACCCGCCCGGATCATACCGCCAAACTTTGTGTCGCTCACCAGCGTGATATTCTGATTAGCCTGACCGTTGTTCGCAATGACAACTGTACCACCCGAACCAATCGTGAATAGACCCAAACCAGCACCAACGAATGGCCGGACCTTGCTGGAGCCAAACAAGTAGTTACCTGTGATCAGGTACGAGCTATAAGCACTGACATCACCCGTCGTCGTGTTGCCATTAACCTGCACACCCCGTGCTACGGAAGCCAGCTCAAGCCGCAGCCCCAGATCAAAATGATCGTTGAAGCCATACTTCGGCTCAACGGCGAACAACACACCACCAGATACACCCGCGTTGAACGGTTTAGCGTAACCGATTGATAGGTTGACTTTAAACGGTTTAAACTCCTGCGCCTGTGCCGAGATAGCAAACAGAACTAGAATACCAGCGAGAAACTTTTTCATGGTCGTAATGTAGAATGGTAATTTACTGATAAATGGAAAAATTGATTGTACAACTTGAGTCGCCTATAACTTGTTCGTGTAAATTGGCGTGTCTTCCGCCAACTAGCTGGAAATGAGAAAGAAAAAATTTAAAAATAAATAGATCTGTATACTGTGTGAGCTAGTCTGAAGATGAATAGATGCAGGCTATATATTGAACGTTTCTTAGAATACGTCCAGATAAGTAGAAACGCAAAGGGGGCTGTTCGACAAACGATGTGCTTGTCAAACAGCCCCCCTTGCCTAGTATGTATTTTGTAATCAGCGAGTTGCTTCAGGCGTCGGCTCTAAGGTGGCCAAACCCAGCACCTCACTCGTACGCTGACGAAGCTGCTGCCCCAACGTAGGATCGTTAGCCAGTACCTGCCCATACGACGGAATCATCTCCTTCAGCTTGCGCTGCCATTCGGCACTTTTTATCTGATCGGGGTAGCAGCGACCAATCAGGTCGAGCATGATCGATACGGCCGTAGATGCCCCCGGCGACGCGCCAAGCAACGCAGCAATACTGCCATCGGCTGCACTAACGACTTCCGTACCAAATTCCAGTACACCGCCTTCGTCTTCATCTTTTTTGATAACCTGCACTCGTTGCCCGGCTACTTCCAGTTCCCAATCGTCCATCTGCGCGTCTGGAAAGTATTCACGAAGGGCTGCCAGCCGATCTTCCGGCGATTGCATGACCTGCTGAATCAGGTAACGGGTCAATGGAATGTTGTGCAGCCCCGCCATCAGCATTGGAGCCATGTTGCTCAGCTGAATAGACTTAGGCAGATCCATGTATGAGCCACTTTTCAGAAACTTGGTCGAGAATCCGGCATACGGTCCGAACAGCAATTCCTGCCGTCCGTCGATCATGCGCGTATCGAGGTGGGGTACCGACATAGGGGGGGCGCCCACCGATGCTTTTCCGTATACCTTGGCGTGGTGCTGCGCAACAACAGCGCGATTGGTGCACTTGAGCCATTGTCCGCTGACGGGGAAGCCGCCGTAGCCCCGGCTTTCAGGAATGTCCGATTTTTCGAGTAGCCGCAGCGAGCCACCGCCGGCACCAATGAATATGAAGTCAGACTGCACTTCCTTCTCGATGCCTGTGCTTAGTTTTTCAACCCGCAGTTTCCAACCGCCCAGCGACTTCGAGCGCCACAGGTCGCGTACGTCGTAACCGAAGTTCAGCTCAACGCCTTCCATAGCCTGTAGTTTTCGGAACATCGCCCGGGTCAGCGCACCAAAGTTGACGTCGGTACCAATGTCCATCCGGGTTGCCGCCACTGGCTGATTCGGGTCGCGGCCTTCCATCACAAGGGGCATCCATTCGGCGAGCTGGGCCTGATCCTCCGAGTACTGCATGCCATGAAACAGGTAGTTCTGTTGCATCGCATCGTGCCGCTTATGTAGGTAGTCGACGTTTTCTTTACCCCAGACAAAACTCATGTGGGGAATCGGCCGGATGAAATCGGGGGCGTCCTGCAAAAATCC
>JAKONH010000613.1 GCA_022702045.1 Spirosomataceae bacterium | reverse complement strand
AATGAGACGCGACGTATTGCGTCTCTACAAAATCAATCCCAATGAAAACGAATCTCATTCCTGCCGTACGCCTGACCGTGGTCATGCTCATTCTTACGTCTGTTATTTATCCGCTCGTGGTGGCGGGGATCGCCAAACTGGCGCCTGGTGGCGGTAAAGGCGTTACCGTCGAAGCGAAAGGCCGGGTTGTCGGCTACGCGTTGATCGGGCAGAAGTTTACCGACGATCGCTACTTCAATTCACGGCCGTCGGCGGTCGAGTATAATGCGGCTGGCTCGGCCGGCTCGAACAAGGGTCCGTCGAACCCCGACTACCTGAAAACGGTGCAGGCTCGTGTCGATACCTTTCTGGTGCACAACCCGATGGTGAAGAAAGCCGACATTCCGGCTGAACTGGTAACGGCATCTGGCTCTGGCCTCGACCCTGATCTATCGCCCGCAGCGGCTAACATTCAGATCGCCCGTATCGCGAAAGTACGTAGCCTGTCGGCAGAACGACTGAATCAACTGGTCGACGCCAACACGAGCGGACCATTGCTGGGGCTGTTCGGTCCGGCAACCGTGAACGTGCTGAAGCTGAACGTTGCCCTCGATCAGCTCCGCTAACTTAACTACCGATCCAGTCCGGTGAACCACCGGATCTGGCCGGGGTAAATCGAACATGATAAGTGAGTTAATTGGCTTTGTGCTGCTGTTTGGTACGGCCGTTGGCCTGGCCGTGCTGACCGGGCGCTACCTGAGCCGGGTGTTTCGACACGAAGCGAGCTTACTCGACTGGCTGGTTCCGGTTGAACGACTGCTGTTCCGCCTGATCGGTGTCGATCCTACGCAGCCCATGCGCTGGTCGCAGTACCTGGGGACAGTGGCTATAACGAGTGTGGTCTGGGTAGTGCTGGCTGTGACTCTGCTCATGACGCAGGGGCAGATTCCGGTCTGGAATCAGGGTGGTATTCCATCAATGGATTGGACGCTGGCCCTAAACACGGCGATCAGCTTTCTGACCAGTACAAACTTACAGCACTACTCGGGTGAGTCCGGCGCGACCTATTTCGCGCAACTGGTCGTGCTGATGTTTCTGCAATTTATGTCGGCCGCGACGAGTCTGGCGGTAGGAGTAGCCCTGGTGCGCTCGTTGCGGGCGGAGTCGGGAACGAGTCCCGGTAATTTTTACGGCGATCTGGTGCGCTCCCTCATGCGGGTGCTATTGCCCCTGTCGCTGCTGGTTGCCATCGGACTGGTGTTTGCCGGTGTACCCATGACCTTCGCGCCGTACGACACCATTCAGACGTTGCAGGGGGATCTGGTATCCGTTGCGCGTGGACCTGTCGCGGCTATGCTGCCGATCAAGCACCTGGGCTCCAACGGGGGCGGTTTCTTCGGCACGAACACGGCACATCCGTTCGAGAATCCGGGTATGGTAACCTACTGCCTGCACCTGATTACCGTATGTCTGCTACCGATGGCGTTTGTCTGCTTCGTCGGCTACTACCTGAACCGGCGGAAACTGGGCGTCATCATCTTCACGCTGATGACCGGCTGCTGGCTCATGCTTACGATTCCGATCATGCAGCAGGAATGGGCGGGTAATCCGGCCATCAGCGCACTGGGTATCGATCAGTCGGCGGGGAGTCTGGAGGGTAAGGAAATGCGGTTCGGTACGCTAGCGTCGGCGTTCTGGTGTGGCGTCAACGTCGTGATTCCGGCGGGGGCACTGACGTCCATGCACGACAGCTACACGTCCTTGTCAGGACTGTTTATGCTGCTGGGTATGCAGATCGATGCCTTTTTTGGCGGGGTCGGAACGGGCTTTATGTATCTATTTCTGTACATCATCATTGCCATCTTTATCGGTAGCCTGATGATTGGCCGAACCCCCGAATTGCTGGGAAAAAAAGTCGGACAGACCGAAATTCAACTGGCAGTTGGCGTTATCGTCGCGCAGCCGCTGCTCTACCTGGGACTAACCGCCGTTGCCGTACTGATCGTTAGTCAGGCACCCGATGGCGGGGCCGCGCTTGGGTGGCTTAGCAACCGGACCGCCGGCCCGAACGGTTACCACGGATTTACGACGATGCTGTACGAATACGTGTCGTCGGTGGCGGGTAACGGGTCGGGTTTTGAAGGATTGGGCGACAATACGCCGTTCTGGAACCTGACGACGGCACTGGCGATGCTGCTGGGTCGGTTTATCCCGATCGTTGGTACGCTGCTGATTGGAGCGCAACTGTATCAAAAAGCGTATGTGCCGAGTTCCTTCGGTACGCTGCCTACGGAATCGTATACGTTCGGTGCCCTGCTGTTTATTGTCATTGTCATTGTTGGTGCGTTATGCTTTTTTCCGGCACTGGCCATCGGCCCGATTGCTGAGTACCTGACGCAGCCGAGATAAAGCCTCACGGCTGACCGACCGTTTCAGCTTCTCCCCGTTAGAGCTGATCTTGTGTAGGATAGTTTGACTGGCTTCAAACAATTGCTTTTACCCCTAAATCCCCTGAAGGACGGTCGGCCGCTACCGGACTTGATTCAAAAGCGAGCAAAGTCCCCTTCAGGGGATTTAGGAGTAGATAAAACCATTATCTCACCCAGTTGAAATACTGGGTGGGGTCAATTTTTACTGAGTACAACAAAACCAACGAGTCCGTCCTGTACGGACCACCAACCATGAAACGTATTGCCCAATTTTTCTCCCTTGCTGCCGTACCGTTACTGACAGCGTCGGCCATTGCCCAAACCACAGACACGACGACCACGTCTGCACCAACACAGGCTCGGTCCGACGTATCGGCGACAGTAGCCGCCCCGAATTCTGGTTTGACGATGTCGGGTTATGTGGAAGCCTACTACACGCACGATTTTACAGCCCTGAAAACTGATCAGGAACGGCCCGGATTTCTGTACAATCACAAGCGGAACCGAGAAGTCAATATTAACCTGGCATTTTTGAAAGCCGCTTATGCAACGGAGCGGCTGCGGGTGAATCTGGCAGTGCAGGTGGGTACCTATGCGCAGTACAACTATGCCGCTGAGCAGGGGCTGCTGCGGAACGTGTTCGAAGCGAATGCGGGCGTGAAACTTGCCAAAAACAGCGACCTGTGGCTCGATGCCGGTATTTTTTCTTCGCACATCGGCTTCGAAAGTGCAATCTCGAAAGACTGCTGGACCTTGACCCGCAGCATACTGGCTGAAAATTCGCCCTACTACCTGTCGGGTGCGAAACTGACCTACAATAGCCCGAACGGAAAATGGACCTTACTGGGTTCGGTACTCAATGGCTGGCAGCGTATCGCCAAACTGCCAGGCTACAGTGGCATGGCCGTCAGTACGCAGGTGCAGTACCGTCCATCGTCAATGCTGACGCTAAACTGGAGTAGCTTCCTGGGCAGCGACCGGCCGGATTCGCTGAAGCAGGGTCGCTTCTTCAACAACCTGTACGCCATTATCAACCCGACAGGTAAGTTTGGGGTGATCCTCGGTTTCGACATCGGCGCTGACCGCAAACCAGTGATCAACGCAACAACCAATCAGCGAGTCGGTAGCGGTTCGTATGTCTGGTATTCACCCGTCATCATTGCCCGCTACAAAACATCCGACAAGAGCTACCTCAACGGCCGCGTCGAATACTACGACGATAAGAATGGGGTGATCATTGCGACTGGTACAGCCAACGGATTCCAGACACTCGGTTACTCGCTGGGCTACGATTATGCGATTTTACCGAACGCGCTGTTCCGTGTCGAAGGAAAAGTGTATGATAGCAAAGACGCCATTTTTTCAACCAGCACAGGCCTGAGTAAAATTAATACCTCGCTGACAACCAGCCTGGCCATTAGTTTCTAACGTAGCCTGGACGTCCACGTCCGGGTGGGCGCGACAGCGACCAATAAAGCTGACGCCTAACATAGTTGCCCTAACGGGCACCCAGACGTGGACCCGCGCCGGCGGACCGGTCCAAGTTACACCACCATGCGTCCAAGCTACACCGTAAACCGATCTCTATAAACCAACATGCTTCCCGACCAACGCGATCAATCGGCTGACAATTTTCTCCGGCTCATTCAGCAGTCGCGACGGGGGAAATTCAAGGTGTATATCGGCATGAGTGCGGGTGTGGGCAAGACCTACCGGATGCTGCAGGAGGCCCATGCGCTGCTGCGTAGCGGCATCGACGTGCAGATCGGATTTGTTGAAACGCACAACCGGGCTGAAACTCATGCCCTCGTCGACGGGCTGCCGATCATCCCGCGCCGGACCTTATTTTACAAAGGCCGCGAACTGGAAGAAGTTGACGTACAGGCCGTACTGAACCGGCACCCCGAGATCGTTATCGTCGATGAACTGGCGCATACGAATATCCCCGGCTCAAAAAATGAGAAACGCTGGCAGGATGTATTCGAGATTCTCGACGCGGGTATCAATGTGATCAGCGCGGTTAATATTCAGCATATCGAAAGCCTATACGATGAAGTTCATGCGATCACCGGTGTCGACGTAACCGAACGGATACCCGACCGCGTGTTACAAACCGCCGACGAAGTCGTGAATATCGACCTGACGGCCGACGAACTTATCACCCGACTCAAGGAAGGTAAGATTTATGACCCCGGAAAGGTGCAGACGGCGTTGGCCAATTTCTTCCAGTCGGAGAAGATTTTGCAACTGCGTGAGCTGGCCCTGCGTGAAGTAGCGTCGGCGGTCGAGCGGAAGATCGATACCATTCTGCCGCCGGGTACGCAGCCCAAAAACGAGCGGTTTCTGGCAGCCATCAGCAGTAATCATCTGACAGCCCGGCGCGTTATTCGCAAAACGGCCCGGCTGGCGGCCTATTACAATTCGCGCTGGTTTGTGTTGTATGTGCAGACGCCGTCGGAAAGCGCTGACCGGATCAAACTCGACGTGCAGCGGCACCTGATCAATAACCTGAAGCTGGCGACGGAGTTGGGCGCGGAAGTAATTCAGGTCAAAAGCGACCATATTGTCAATAGCATCATGGATGAACTCAAACAGCGCAACGTAACGACGCTCTGCATCGGCAAACCCCATTTTAGCCTGATACAGATTATCTTACGCACGAGTGCCTTCAATCAGCTACTTAACAAACTCGCCGACTCCGACACGGATTTGATTATTCTATCTTAACTGTTGAGTGATTGAGTAATAGAATGAGTGAATAAGAAATGCCTGTATCAGCCCATTCAATTATTCTATCACTCAATCACTCAAACCCTTCCCATGTCTCTTAAAGCTAAAATATCGACGGCGCTGGTATTCGTGTTTGCTATTCTGCTGGCACTGGGCGGGTTGAGCATGTATTATCTCAACGAACTGGCCGACGATTCGCAGGCCATTCTGAAAGACAACTACATCTCCCTCGAATACGTCAGTACGATGCAGAAATCGCTGGCTGATCTGCGGAGTCCCGACGCGCTGGTCGATTTCGAAGCGAACCTGAAAAAGCAGGAAGCTAATGAAACGGAAGTGGGTGAAAAGGCAATGACCGATGCCGTTCGGCGGGAATTTAACCGGCTGAAAATACAGGCTGGCGACTCGGCTTCGGTACCCCGTATGCGCCAGTATCTGTTTCAGCTCGACGACATAAACCGGCAGGCAATGGTCCGTAAGAACGAAACCGCCAAGCGAACGGCGAAAGAAGCACTGGGGTGGGTGGCTGTTGTCGGTACGCTCTGCTTTCTGATTCTGTTTTCGTTTATCGTCAACTTTCCCGGTTATATCGCCAACCCGCTGCGTGAGTTGACACGGGGTATCCGGCAGATTAGCAGCCGTAATTTCGAAGAACGAATCATGGTTAAGTCGAGTGACGAATTCGGCGAACTGGCCCGGTCGTTCAACTCGATGGCGCAGAAA
>JAKONH010000594.1 GCA_022702045.1 Spirosomataceae bacterium | reverse complement strand
TAAATCCTTACCGTAATAGTGCGCAATTTTCTCAGCCAGATAGGTAGACTGGGAGCCTGAAAAAATCTTAACCGGGTTGAATGCCGCCATTGATACCGCCCAAATTTTGCGCAAAGGTACGGAAAATTGAAGCAGTAGGGGGTAGTCGGTGCAAATTTCTGTCAGCGTCCGAACGAAACCAGTTGCCGCCCGGCTGCCGTGCGGTGGTAGATGCCCACTATACCCATCGCGGAGGCAACCCCCACACCCGTACCGGCCAGTACATCGAGCGGGTAGTGCGCAGCTACGTAGATCCGGCTGTAAGAAACCAGCGCTGCCCACGCAAATGCCCAACCGAACGCCGGATAACGACGGCCCAGCAGCAGCCAGAGCGACGTAGCCAGCGCAAACGTGGTCGACGCGTGCGATGACACGAAGCTGTATAGACCGCCACATTCGAGCACCGGGTGAATAAATTTTTGAATTGCCTGTGTGTGGCAGGGGCGCAGGCGGTGGGTCATCGGTTTCAACACCGACGACGCTACCTGATCGCCAATGGCTACCGAGCCGGCAATTGCCAATAGTAATCCCAACGCCTGCTGACGGAATTGGTAGATCATCCAGCCAATCAGCAGGGCGTAGAACGGAAACCAGGTGTTTCGCTCCGTTATCTGAATCATCACCGGGTCGAGCCAGGGTGCGCTTTGGTTGTTGAGCCAGAGAAACAGCTTAGTATCCAGCCGGTTAAGCGTTTCGATCATAAGGGTGGGTTTAACGTTTGAGGTTTAACGTTCAGGGTTGACCCTCTTAACATGTTGTCACAGGCCAGTTAACCTGGAACGTTAAACCTCGAACCTTATACTAAATTCAAAAATTGACTCAGGTAATTCCGCGCGGTCAGGATGGCGGTGTGCACGTCGTCAGCACTGCCTTCGTACGCTTTGTCTTCCACTTCGATACAGATCGGACCCCGGTATCGCACGTCGGTCAGCGCTGCGAAGAAGTCGCGCCAGCGCACGTCGCCCAGACCCGGCAGCTTGGGCGAATGATAGTCTAACGGATTTCCCATTATGCCGACCCGATTGAGCTTGTCACGGTACAGTTTGACGTCTTTCAAGTGTACATGGTGTAGTCGATCGCGATAGTCATAAATAGGCTTTACTTCGTCCATCATCTGCCAGATCATATGGCTGGGATCGTAGTTCAGGCCCAGCAGGGGAGAGGGCAGCAGCTCGAAAACCCGGTCCCAGATAGCCGGTGTCGTCATCAGGTTTTTGCCGCCGGGCCATTCGTCGTTGGTGAACCACATCGGGCAGTTTTCAATGCCGATCTTTACGTTACAGGCTTCGGCTTCTCGGATGATGGCGGGCCAGTGCTCGGCAACCAGTTTCAGGTTGTCGTCGATAGTAAGTCCTGGATTACGACCGATAAACGTGTTGACGACAGGCACCGACCCGTCGGACCGCTTTAGTCTAGCCGCAGCACGGATGATTTTTTTGATGTGCTCGCGGTAGAACGCGGCCTGTTCGGGATTGGGATCTAGTGGATTGGGGTAATAGCCCAGCCCTGAGATATAGACACCGTGCTGCTGCACCAGCGACTGCACCTGTTCGACGTTCAGGTTGTCGACGTCAATGTGCGTAACGCCTGCGTACCGCCGTGCATCAGCATTGCCGGTGGGCCAGCACATCACTTCGACGCACTTGAACCGGTTCTCCGACGCAAAGTTGAGCACACCGTTCAGATCACTGTCGGCTAGAATCGCCGATACAAAACCAAGATCAAGCATAGGGGTAAGGGTCAGGAAAAGAATAGTTAGTTGAAACCCAGCTTCTCTCGCACGCGCTGGATAGTCGCTTTGGCTACAGTCCGGGCTTTTTCCTCGCCTGCCTGCAATTCGGCTTCCAGCGCGTCGGGGTTTTCAATCATGTAGTAATTGTACCGTTCGCGTTCGCCTTTAAACGTGTCGACGATCAACTCATACAGTGCTTTCTTGGCCATACCGTAGCCATAATTGCCGCCTTCGTAGTTGGTCCGCATAGCCGCAACCTGCTCGTCGGTCGCCAGCAGCGAATAAAGCTGGAACGTGATGTCGATATCGGGATTTTTCGGCTCTTCCATCGGTGTCGAGTCCGACTTGACCTTCTTGATGACTTTCCAGAGCTCGTTGTCAGGCAGAAAAATGTCGATGTAGTTGTTGTACGACTTGCTCATTTTTTGCCCGTCGAGGCCGGGAATTGTCATCAGGCGCTCATCGATCCGCGCTTCGGGCAATACAAAGGTTTCGGCGTTGTACTCGCGGTTGAACGCACCGGCGATGTCACGGGTCATTTCGATATGCTGCCGCTGATCTTTACCCACTGGAATGATCTCGGCATCGTATAGTAGAATGTCGGCTGCCTGCAACACCGGGTAGACGAACAGGCCCGCGTTGACATTGCTGTATTTGTCCGACTTCTCCTTGAACGAGGTTGCATTGTTGAGCATCGGCATGGGTGTGAAGCAGTTCAGGTACCAGCACAATTCCGTATGCTCGGCTACCCGCGATTGCCGCCAGAACGTATTTTTCTCCGTATCGAGTCCGAAAGCCAGCCAGGTAGCCGCTACGGCTTTGATGAACTCACGGCGCTGGGGGCCGTCTTTGATAGTGGTGAGTGAATGCAGGTCGGCGATGAACAGAAACGATTCATTGCCAGGCTGTTTGGAGAGCTCAATCGCGGGCTTGATGGCCCCCAGAATATTACCCAGATGCGGCTGGCCGCTGCTCTGAATACCGGTTAAAATACGGGACATAAATCGGTTGTCGGTTTTCGGTTCGCGGTTTTCGGATCGTCAGCGTGTGGCTTACCGGGGTCGGAACTGGATGAGTCGACCCAAAACAGCTGCTGAAAATTGGGCACCGGAACAAGGGCGAAGGTACGGAAAGATGCGTATCGGTGCTGCCGTTGAATGGGGCAAGCCAAAACGGTGAATTGCGCTAGTCACAAAAAAGCCGCTCCCGGTTGGAGAGCGGCTTTAGTATGTATTTGTATGCTACTCATTCCGTTTGTTGTCGTGGCTCCGGCCACCCGGCCGGAGCCACGACAACAAGTTTTAACCTATCACTATGTGGCTGGTTAGCTGACCAAAAAATTAACGGCTTGTTTCAGCGTACGTTCGTTGCCGGTTTCCGGGTCGTTGTACGAACGATCACCAACTTCGATGGTCATTGTTTTACCAATAAGCTGCTTTGTGTCCAGCTCTTTACCTTCTTTCACATCAACCCCAGCCATCTCGAAGAGACTGATGATAGCGGGCATACCGGCGGGTGATTGGTAGAACCGGTGCGACACGTAGCCATTGTCGTTTTCGAACCGGGCGGCAAAGAAGGGAATGCCTTTGTACTCGCTGCTCCCCTCATCGATGCTGGTGATTGTTACCTGCTGTGTACCGTCTGGCAGTAATGATTTGGCCTGCCCTTCTTCAACTGCGATTTTCATAACGTGTATATGTCAGTTGTATTATAAACCACCTGCACGCCGGAATGTTTAGCCGAAATGCGATACGGTCATTAGTGATAATAAGCCGGTGAAGTGGGTGGGCTCAGCGTCGGATCGTTTGCTCGTTAACGGCCAGCCAGAACGACCAGATTACAATGGCATAAATGCCGAACAGACTCAGCCGAAGGTAGGGTCTTGTGTGCGAATCGTTATAAGCAGGCTGGTTTGACCGTAATTATCTTCCCGACTGGCCGCCAATGCCGAAACTGTCAATGTATTGGTAGCCATCGTACTTATCAGCGAACGTGAGTGGTCGTTTGCGGGTAATTTTAGTCAGAAAATCGTGCTCACGAATAAGTAGTGTGATGTTGCCATGAGTTGCAAACCAGTTGGGTACGGTGCGCAGTGAGTCGTTGAAATTGGTCTTGCGTGTGCGAAATGTGAAGTCAGGATAGTTGACCAGCTCGAAATCGTACCCCATGAACGCATTGTTTCGGTTGGTTGTCTGCTTGATATCAAACACATAACCAACCAGAACTACCAGGCGGGCCGGTCTCTTACTGACGGGTTGGTGCGCAGCAAAACCAAACCAGACGGGCGCCAGCCCAACCAGCAATGCGACGATGAGAAATCCACGCGCCAGCCGTTGTTCTCCGGGAGACAGGACCTGCCGATACGGCACCATCGGACTATTCGCCGAAAACAGCGCTTTCAATTCGTCAAAATTGTCGAAATCAACCGACCGGAGGGCAAACCAGTTGTCGGGCAGGTAGACAACTAGTTCGGTCCAGCTTCGTTGCCTGTCAAAATTAGGACGGACGTTGTGTCCCGTTATGGCCGCGTAGGGATACTCGAGCGCCGTTTGACCGTACTTTCGAACGGTAAACGACTCAGTGCCTGTCTGAATCGATGCTGTATGCTCAATATACGGCCAGGTAAGCATTAACATCAATATAATGCCTAGCGAGCCGATGAGGGTACTAAAGTTGAGGTTAGGATAGGGGTACCGAGTCCGTGCAGCGTAAATCGGTGCGATCACCATAATGACAGCCAGCAGCAGGATGATACCAATCAGCAGCCAGAATGTCCAATGGCGTCGGGCTGTTTGAACCGTCTGATTTGTAGGTATTGGTGGTGTAAGCATGTCGTAGTTGTGATAACGCCCGATCAACTACGCGCCTGAAACTGTACGTCGCTACTTCAATTGGAGCATCGGTTCCCCCGCTGGTCGAACGGTTATTTCATATGCTGTAAATTACCGCCAACTGTGGAAGCTATAGTAAGTAGGAACTGATATACAGCTAGCTATCCACGCAATACTACTGTTGCGCTATTTGCATGAGCAAGGTTTCGCCTTCAGATTTAGATCGCTGGCTCTCCACAAGCGCCTTGGCTGCGTTTGAGTCTTGAGGAACAGGCCCAATGCCCCAACAACCGCAGGAGTAGAAGTTGTAGTTGTGCATTGATAGCTATTCAATAGCTGACCACTTTTCATCCGCTTTGCGGGCGAGCAATCGAAGATCTAAACCCAAGTTTTTCATCTCTCTGCCACAATCCGGACACGTTACACGAATGTCCCCGTGCCGGTGTTGGGGCATTATATCCTAACCTACGCTTAGTGAAGCATGTTGAAAGCATATCTACACATAACTCACAACAGTAAGGTGTTTTTATGCGTCTATGATCGAGAAAACGAATTGTTTATATGAACTAACGATTCGCAAAATAAGTAAGGAGCCTGTTCGTAAGCTGTCTTTGCTGTTCGCTTATCTGTTTACCTCTATTGTTCGTGCACAACCGATTGCGGGAGCGAAGAGGCCTGTACGATCAATTTGGCTGGTATGTTAACCTGCATGATCCGGTCGGGCGCATCCAGCATGTCCAGCAGGATGCGGGTTGCCTGTTGGCTCATCTCCGAGACGGGTTGCTGAATAAACGTTGGGGGTGCATAAAACAGATTGTAGGCATCAGTTTCGTCGAAACCCACGACGGCGATATCGTCGGGAACCCGAACGTGTAGTCGAATGAGCTGTTGCAATCCCGCCAGCGTCAACATGTTCGACGCAAAGACAACCGCATCGACAGGCTGCACGCCTGTGGTCAGCTCGCGAATGGCCTTTGCTGTTTCGACCGCTGCGTTACAGGGGTCAACAGCCTTCAGCCAACTCTTGCGGGTTGACAGATCATGATCGCGCAACGCTGTCAGGTAACCACGCCCGCGCTCGGCCATATGGAACAGCACCGTATCGAACGTAACCAGCCCGATCCGGTGGTGGCCTGACGAAATCAGGTGCTCGACGGCATGATACATCGCCTGGTAATTATTCAGCGCAACGTAACTGGTGTGCAGGCTGGGGTAGTAGCGGTCGAGGAGAACGAAGGGCGTGCGCTGCTGTTGAAGCGCCGTCAGTTTGGCTTCCATGCCCGCCGGTGGCGCAATCAGTAAGCCGTCGACCTGCCGGTTGAGCAACGTATCGATCAGTTGGCTGCACTTGGCCGGGTTTTCATCCGAGCTACCGAAAATAACAGTGTACCCATGCTGGTCGGCTTCATCTTCAACCGCCCGCGCCAGCGCAGCTGAGAACGGGTTGGCGATGTCGGCGACGATCAGCCCCAGCGTTCGCGTCCGGTTCGTTTTCAGGCTCTGCGCCATCCGGTTCGGCTGGTAATTCAGTTCGCTGGCAACCTGCCGAATCCGGGTCGCAATTTCTTTTCCGATGCGGTTTTCCTTCTTGTTGTTCAGCACGTACGACACCAAGGCAGTCGATACGCCAAGGCGTTGGGCAATGTCTTTCAGAGAAGGCTTTTTCGACATGGTGTGTACGTGATTATCAGCCACTAACTCAATTAATCGATTAACTTTTTAAACGGGAAAAACAGAGCTGAATACCCATTGTTTCACTTGTATCCCGCTTTCTGTTACCTAAAACGCACAATACCAGTCTAATCTACTGTTCGATACACAATGGATTTGTTTAAACGATTAAACCATTTTTCACACTCTTCTGTTAAGTTAGGAAGCTAATTCGCGAGAATTAGCCAATCGGTAAGACAAAACAGAAACGTATGAACGGCATTCACACCCCTGCAAAACGGAGATCGGCAACAAGTTTGCACCGATTTATTTGCCGCTATCAACCTGTGTTTGAAGCGCTAAGCCGGCGTGCAACCCCCTTCGGTAGTAATTTCTTCACCAACTATTAAGTATCGCCAACAGGCGTTTGTATAACCAACCTATACGGATATGCTTACAACCATTCAGGATACACTGACGGCCGACTCGCCAACGGTCGAGCTGCCCGCTTATGACCCTAGTGCGTTGACCGCTGGCATCG
>JAKONH010000556.1 GCA_022702045.1 Spirosomataceae bacterium | reverse complement strand
CACTGATTAAAAAGAGGGTTTGAGGTTGGTTTACCCGTATAGACCGGAGCCAACCGCCAAGGGGCCAAAGCGAAAGATTAAGTGAGTGGTTCTGTTTTCGCTCACTTAATCTTTCGCTTTGGCCCCTTAGCGGTTGGCTCCGGTCTATACGGGTAAACCAACCTCAAACCCTCTTTTTAATCAGTGTCCCCTTGAGGAGTCTTTCGCAAGCAGTTGTGTTCTCAATCGGGTAGTTCATCAATACTACTGGGTTCAACCCGCGGCTGAGCGTTCATCTGGTGACGATACTGACTAGACGTCTCGTAAGCCAGACGCCGGACCCGCATGATGTTGCCTAAGGGGCGATGCTCGGGCAAGCAGTGGAACGGATTAAACGTCAACACATCATCGACGTACACCCGCCGGGCGGGGCTATACGCGGCTTGGGACGGAATGACTAACTTGGCAATCGGCTGATAGGGGCTTTGGGCTTGAGGCCATTCAACCGACCCATCTTCGATGGGCATCGTCGCTAAATCCGTGCAGAGCTGCGCTGCTAACTCATACTCGGCCCCCTGGTTAGCAAAGAAGTCCACCACCAGATCGCGCAGTGCCGAATCGTTACTGCCATCAATTTCCTGCCCCTGCAAGGCTTTCACGCCTTCCGAAATTGGTTTGGCCAATAGTTTGGCGATATAGTCGCCGTACCGCAGCGCGGCCATACTAAAAAAGGTTTCCCCTAAGATATGGGTATTAGGCTTGCCCGTCCCTAGCGGATCCGCTGGTTCAAGGGCTACCCCTACCGCATCGAGTGCTTTATGCACACCGGTGACCAGTTGCGATTTAGCCTTTTGCAGGACTGGGGGCGTATCAGCGGCTGGCTCCTGTTTGAGTTGCGCTTTCAGATACGTTTCAACCGTGCCCGTGGGGATGACCGGGTGATTGACTAACAGAAAGTCCTGGGTGAGCGCGTCGGCTTCCTCGGGCAAAAATTTAGTGCCCGGTACACCCACCACCTTCAGGGCCATGCCCCGAAACGTAGGTTGCCCATCGGGACCAAGCGCACCGGGTGCCGTTGAGAAGCGAATGATGACGGGGTAGGTGCTCGGTGTTTTGAACAAGCCCTGAGCCAGGGGTTCAGGCAGGTTATCATAAATCTGCAACTCACCCCGTAGTACACCGTGGCTTTTAGCATGGGCATCCCGGATGGCATGGCGGTGTTTGTCAAACATCAACCGATTGACGCGGGCCATCGATTCGACGGCCTGCCGGGACTGCTCATCCTCATTGGGCTGTTTAACTTCGACATCGTCCGAATAACGGACATACGTAAGCGGGTTGGTTGTCATCAGTTGAGAAAGAAGTAGAGTACTAGGCAACGCTACCTGCTAGGCTCGTTGGTAGCTAAATGGAAGTAGTTAATCAGTAAGGTTGGTCTGCGCCACTAGCGTTGTTGTCGATCAACCATGGTGTCGGCAGTTGCTGAAAGTTATATTCTGTTGAAATAGGACAGGATCTTGGGTACGAACCTACTACCCTATTAAGGTCAACTTTCCTGAGTGCCTACAGCCAACTAGCGTCGTGGCACAACTTGACAACGGACTGATTGAGACAACCTAGTCTAGTAGCGGCCTATCAAGCCGGCACCTCGTCAATAGAGACTGGTTCGGCCGTTCGTTCGTGGTTACCTTGCCGCCGTAACTGGGCCATCGCGGGATAAGCCACCAGCCGCGCCCGCATCAATGAACCCAGCGGGCGGTGGTCGGCCAGCGTATGGGCCACGCTAAACGACAGCGAATCGACGTATTGCTGCCGGGCGGGGCTGTAGGCATCCTGCTTGGGTAGGCGCAGTTTGCCCACCGTTAAATACGGACTCTTTTCTTGATCCCATTCGACACTGGTGTCCTCAACCGGCATCTGAGTCAGGTCTGTGCACAACTGTACCCGCACCTCAAACTCAGCGTCATGATCACGCAGGTAGCTGACGGTGGCTGTGCGTAGGGCGTTAGGGTCTTTGTCGCCGTCGATCGCCACCTGATGTTCCGCCAAGTCTTTCTGGGCGGGTGAAACAGGGACAACGGCTAGCTTAGCGATGTACTGGCCGTAGCGGATAGCGGCCTGTGAATAGTACGCTTCAGCCAGTGGGTGAATGCGCGAACTGCCGAAAAAGTCGAGTTTAGGACTGTTAAGACCCACGGCGTTAAGTGCTTCGTTCGTCACTCGCGATAAGTCCGAGACGACCTCCTTTACACTGGCTGGAATTTTGGGGGCGTACTCCATCAGGGCCCGGTGCTGGATAAAAAACGCTTTGGCGTCTGGTGCGCCAAACGTAGTTCCTGTGTCGAGCACAAAGTCCTGGGTAGTCTGTCCCAAGTGACTCTCAATCATCAGCCCCTCGACATTTAATACTTTGAACGAAAAGCCCCGTTGCGTATTGACCGCGTCAGTGGTGATCTCGCCGGGCACGTTGGCAAGTCGGGCTATAATAGGATAGGTAGCTGGTTTGGCAAATAAGCCTTGGGCTAGGTGCGTCGGTAGATTATCAGAAACAGTGAGTTGGCCCACGGCCAGCCCATGACTCTTACCATGCGACACTCGTACATGCTGGCCGTACATGGAGTGGGTACGTTGATCAAGCCGTTGCATCGAGGCGAGAATATCAGCGATTATCTGTTGCTCATCGTCAATTGGCTGTTCTACCTCCGGGTGGTAGTCTACATACAAACTGGCCATAGTAATATCGGGTTTAAGTAACTAGGTTCTTCCCTTAACCGATTGCCTACTACGTCTGTTCGCTAAGTGGTAATACCGGGGTACCAGGTATTACGTCGTAACAGACAGCTACTAGTCGATACAGCTGACCACATGTAGACGGCTCATATATTCACGCAGCCAAGCCGACGGATGGTGCGGCATTCAAAGATTTTTTTCGCACCCATTAAAACACACTTAAGAAAAGTAGAACTGCCCGGCAACGTTACCGGACCGCCTGGCGTAAAGGCCTACACAACCGACGCCATTACGCATGATTTCTTTTATTACCACCGCCAGCCGCCAGCGACAATGGGCGCCGCTTTTTCTACTCGCCACCGCACTACTCGCGTCCTGCACTAAAAATACGGACGTAACGCCGTCGAGTACGACTGCCACCGCCGGTTCATCGGGCGTGGTCATCAGCAACGTGATCACCACAACCGCGACTCCGAAAGGTAGCACCGCCACGGCGGCCAACTCGGAAGATTTACTGGTCAATTCAACGTTTTCCTCTACGGTTACGATTGGCTTCGGCAGCACCATTAGTATCACCAATCCGCTAGAGGGCAACGGCGTAACGATTACCCAAACGAACGGTGACGTGACTATCAACGCGACGGCGACGGGCGTGGCCTATGTACTAACCGGTACCGCAACCAGCGGGTCGGTAAAGATCTATAGCGATAAGAAGTTCCTGCTGACGCTCAACGGGGTTAGCATCACTAACAACGATGGCCCGGCCATCAATATCCAGTCGAGTAAGCGGGTGTTCGTTGTGCTAGCCGATAATACAACGAACTCATTGACCGATGCAGTGACGTATGCGACGAGCACAGAGGATCAGAAAGGAACGCTGTTCAGCGAAGGACAACTGATTTTCAGCGGTACCGGTACGCTCAACGTAAAGGGCAATAACAAACACGCCATTATTAGCGACGACTACGTCCGGCTCATCAGCGGCAATATCAACATCAGCGGGGCCGCTTCCGACGGCATCCACACCAACGACGCGTTCATCGCCGACGGCGGTGCCATCACACTCACCGCAGCTGGCGACGGTATTCAGTGCGAAGAAGGCTATATCGTCATCAACAACGGTACGTTTACTATCAACGTGGCCGACAAAGGCATTGCCGCCTCGTACGATACCGATACGACCATCGACCCGTACCTGACCATCAACGGCGGGGTCATTAGCATAACCTCGACGGCAGGCGAAGGTATCGAAAGCAAAAGCGTGTTGACGATTAATAACGGCACGATCACCGCGCGCACCTACGACGACGCCATCAACGCCGGTACGTTTATCTACATCAACGGCGGCACCGTTTCTGCCTACAGTTCAAACAACGACGGCATTGATTCCAACGGCCAACTGACGGTGACGGGTGGGCAAATCATATCGGCGGGGGCGGGTGGTCCGGAAGAAGGTTTCGACTGCGACCGCAACACGTTCCGTATTACGGGGGGCATTATGGTCGGTATGGGCGGCGCTACCAGCACCCCGACGGCCAACGTCTGTACGCAGCCGTCGGTTATTCTGGGCACGGGTACGGCGAATCAGTTGTACCACATCGAAGCTAATGATGGTAGTGAAGCCCTAACATTTTTGATCCCTAAATCATATACGACGATGCTGTTTTCGAGCCCGAAACTGAAAATCGGCACGGGTTACAAAGTTTACAGCGGCGGCAGCGTAGCGGGCGGTACGCTGGTCAACGGACTTTACACGAGCGGCACTTATACGCTGGGTACGCAGACCAAAACGTTCACCACCAGCAGTATGGTCACGACGAGTCGGTAAGTGCGGTAAGTGGTAACAATGTATCTACTAACTGTAAACTATTCCTCCGGATCGAGTCGGCCTGCCTTATTTTGCGCTGACCCTGCCGATTACACCTCGGTACAACTCAACATTGAATGAATCGTGGACATAGGCATCGTGTCAGCGGCCAAAGTAGCGCGGCGCGCCCTATCTGTGCGATATATTTGTGAGCGTGCTGGCTATTGGCACCCAAAACGTCAAAAATGAGATTGGTCTACGGTTCTGCTGTAGACCAATTTTTGTACAGCTTAACTCGGTTGTCATTGTGTTAACACGTAGATGGTCGATTCAGGACTTATACTCTCGCTGCTCGGCATGCGCTCATTATGTGCTACCTGATTAGCTATTGTCACAAATCACGAACGAGCGTTTAAGGTTGGTTTACTCGTATAGACCGGAGCCAACTGCCAAGAGGCTACAGCGAAACATTAAGTGAGTGGGTCTGTTTTCGCTCACTTAATGTTTCGCTGTAGCCTCTTGGCGGTTATAAATCAGTTCGTGGCTTGAACTGGCCGCCTCGTGCTGGTAGAAGTGGCCGCTGCCAAGCAGCCTATCAAACCGGGCTTTCGGAATGGTCTGCAACCCCTGGTTTGTATAAGCGTAATTATCCTTACCCCGTTTGATGAGCCAGTTTTGACTGGAATTTAACCCGCCTTTGAGGTCCTCTCAAATACCGGACCGCCTAAAGATTGAGGATCGGACGGT
>JAKONH010000546.1 GCA_022702045.1 Spirosomataceae bacterium | reverse complement strand
GCATTCTCTCGTCGTTTTTTTTATTTTTGCGCCCTCATATCGCGACAACGAACTTATAGTACATACCGATGGCAAATCATAAGGCAACCAAAAAAGCAATCCGGTCGAGCGCCAAGAAGCGTCTGCTCAACCGTTACCAACACGTAACGACCCGGAACATGGTTAAGAAACTTCGCACTACTACCGACCATGCAATGGCTGTCGAGCTGTTCAAATCGGTATCGTCGGCGCTGGATAAACTGGCCAAACGCAATATCATTCACCGGAATAAAGCAGCCAACAACAAATCGAAGTTGGCCCGTCTGGTAAATAACCTGAAGCAGGCAGCCGCTTAGTTTGTAACTGCATACGTTTCTTGCGAAACCTTATCCATTGTTGGGTAAGGTTTTTTTATGCATTTTAGCCGGCACGTCACCATTGTAACTATCGTCTATCCATGACCTATGAAACCTCCGGCACCATTCAGAGCTGGGCCGAAGAAGATCGTCCTCGCGAAAAACTGGTGCTGAAAGGAAAAGCCGCACTGTCGGAAGCCGAATTAATCGCCATCCTGATCAACTCCGGCACCGTCGATCTGACAGCCGTCGACGTGGCGCGAATTATCTTGAAAAGTGTCGGTCATAATCTTAACGAACTGGCCAGATTAAGTGTCAAAGACTTGTCGAAGTTTCGGGGCATCGGCGAAGCGAAAGCAATCAGTATTGTAGCCGCCCTTGAACTCGGTCGTCGACGGCGGGAGCAGGACCGACCGCAGCGCGCGCGAATTACCTGCTCGCGGGATGCCTACAACGAGATGCTTCCGCACCTGCTCGACAAGTCCCACGAAGAGTTCTGGATTCTGCTGCTCAACCGCGCCAACGAAGTGATGCGTCCCGTGCAGGTTAGCGCGGGGGGCGTATCCGGCACCGTTGCCGATCCCAAAATCATTTTTAGACACGCGCTGGAGCAACTGGCGTCAGGAATGATTCTGCTTCACAATCACCCCTCTGGCAACCTTACGCCTTCCCAGGCCGACAAGGACCTGACGCGTAAGCTGAAAGACGCCGGGCGACTCCTCGATATTCCCGTTCTGGACCATCTGATTTTTACTGATAAGGCGTACTACAGCTTTGCCGACGAAGGTATCCTGTAGCCAAAATCTGTTAGTCGCACCCGTTTACCTGGCATTCTCGCAGTTAGCAGCTAACCATAACACGCACAAAGCGTTGGCGTTTATGGTTATCACTACTACACATGAATAGTCCGATTGCCAGACTTATAAGCGCGGTAAACAAAAATTGGAAGAGCTATTTGGCCGAAGCGGGGGGCGTAGCCCTGTTTATGATAGCATCCTGTCTTACAGCCGTTGTCATACACCACCCCGATTCACCTGTCCGCCAATATCTGGGCGATTCAAAGATGTGGCGTCGGTCGGTGCAGGCCGTTATCATCGGCTTGTTTTTGATTGCCGTCAATTTCAATCCATGGGGTAAGAAATCGGGCTCACACATAAATCCGGCGGTGACCCTATCTTTTCGTTACCTAGGAAAAATTTCAGCTATCGACGCTTTCTGGTACATTGTATGTCAATGTGGCGCAGCGGTTATCGTCGGCTGGATTATGTTTACTATTCTCAAGCCCTGGTACGATCATCAGGAGGTTAACTTCAACCTAAGCGCACCGAAACCTGAGAGTGGCGGATGGCCAGTTGCCCTGCTTGCCGAGTTTATCATCTCTTCTCTGCTGATGATGATCACGTTGATTACGCTACACACGGAGAAAATTCGGAAGCAGAACAGCTGGTTCAACATCGTTCTGGTGATGCTGTACATCATCTTCGAAGCCCCTTTCTCGGGAATGAGCACCAACCCGGCCCGTTCACTTGGGGCAGCAGCGGCTGCAGCCACGTTTCGTGATTACTGGATTTACGTTCTAGCCCCAATTAGCGCCATGCTGCTGATGACATGGCTCTTTAAACGGTATTGGAAACCGAAACTGGAGGAAGCCGATCAGGGTAAGCGCGATAAACCGAGCGGAATTTTCGAAACCACGGCCAACCCACCTGATTTTCCGATTGAAAATCCTGACGCTTAGGTCAGTATAAACGGGCGGGGGCTGAAACTAATGATAAACACAACCAAGGCCAGCCAGCCTAACACCGTTCGTTTCGGGTCGAGCGGTTCCTGTAATTCCGTGTCTGGATGATAAACGCCAAGGATACGCCCCAACACAAATACAAACACCAGAAAGCCTGAATATCCGTTCCAGTCAGGTTGCAGGGTCGACACTAGGAGTTGTAACGCAACAACGCCAAGTGCGATCATCAGGGCCGTCATGCGCTGCTCACTGATACGCGTAAATGTCAGATACATGAAAAACGTGTACAAACCGAACGAGCCTAATTGGCTAAGGAAAGCTTCATCCGTTGGTACGGCAAAATCAGCTGGCTTGTACACGCCCAGACCAGCGTAAAAGGCGAACACAATAAATAAGGCAGGTGCCACCCAGCGAAACCGTTCCTTTCCGATCAGCGCGTAGAGAATGTGGCCACCGTCGAGCTGCCCAATGGGAATCAGATTCAGCGATGTGAAGAATAAGGCCAGATAGCCCGCCAGCAGGTACGGGTAATGGCTCATCTCATAGGGGTGCGGGAGCAGCGCCGGATCGGCTACATACTGTTTGAAGAACGAGAACAGTAAATTGTCGCCCAAAGCAATTGCTGCGCCCTCGGGCAGTTTTTGATACGCATAGTTAGCATAGTCGAGTCCCCACTTTTTGTATTCCGGGTGGATAGTGAAAATATAATCAACCGGGGGCAGGTGGGTAAACCCGTACCATAATACAATCAGCGCCAATACGAACCCAGCCAGCGGTCCGGCAATGCCAATATCGAAATATTTCCGACGACTGTTGATGTAATCCTGAATTCGAATAAAAGCTCCCATTGTACCGATACTCCCGACGATACCCAGCCAAAGCGGGATATAATATGGCAGGGTCACCCGCACCCTATTTATACGAGCAACGATATAATGACCAAACTCATGGACGGTCAGGATGGCCAGGAAGGGAATCGAGAAGTTCAACCCGGATAAAAACTCATCCCAGCCGAGCGTCTTCATCCCTTCGATTGGAATGAAAAACCGGCCGTACATCCATTCGGCCCCGGCCATTGTCGTGGTGACGAGGGTAAGTAAAAAAAGACCTCCATGAAGGAGGTACCTTTTTGTTTGTTGATTCATAAATCCGTGGTGTACTCAAGAATAGTCCTAGGCGGCTGTACGTGCACTGCCTGAATACCTAACGTAGCGGCAGCCTGTATGTTGGCAGCGTTATCGTCGAAGAACGCTGTTTCGTCAGCCACCAGGCCAGCTTCGGTCAGCACGTGCTGATAGATGTCGGGCGACGGCTTCATCATCTTCACGTCGTACGAATAAAACACCCGTTCGAACAACTCCTCCAGCGTCGGCTGATGCAGCTCGGTCAGCATTCGATTGACCTGCCGAATATGCACCGGGTTAGTATTGCTTAGCAAAAACAGTCGATACCGACTTCCCAACTCTCGAACTCGTTCGACACGCTTCACGGGCAAATCGAGCAGCACCGAATTCCAGGCAGTGTCAATGACCTCGTCGGCCCAGCTTTCAGGAGCGTCGGTACGATCATGAAGCACTTTGCGGACGTGCGCGCGGAAGCTTTCGTCGTCAATCAGCCCCGTTTCGTACCGATTCCAGATGTCGTGTTCTTTCCATATTGCCTTTACTTCCTCCTCCGGCAGGTTTGCCAGCATAGCGAAGTTGCGCAGGGGCGCTGTCAGGTCGATCGGAATGATAACGTCGCCGAGATCGAAGATCAGATTCTTAATCATCACGTTCTCTTATTCTACAACAACGCCCATTGAGCAGAACTTGTCGATGCGCTGATTAATCCGTTCGTCGGGCGATAGGGCATTCAGCTCCGTTAACGCATCGAGAATGACGGTTTTCATGTGCTGCGCTATGGCCTGATGATCGTTGTGCGCGCCACCCAGCGGCTCATCGACAATACCGTCGACCAGCTTGAACGAGGTCATATCTTTGGCGGTCAGCTTCATGGCTTCCGCTGCCTGCTCTTTAAAATTCCAGCTACGCCAGAGGATCGTCGAGCAGTTTTCGGGCGAAATAACCGAGTACCAGGTGTTTTCCAGCATCAGCACGCGGTCGCCGATAGCGATACCGAGTGCACCGCCCGATGCGCCTTCGCCAATGACGATGCAGATTACCGGCACCGTCAACATAAACATTTCTTTCAGGTTGCGGGCGATGGCTTCACCCTGCCCACGCTCTTCGGCTTCCAGTCCAGGAAACGCACCCGGCGTGTCAATCAGCGTGACGATGGGTTTGTTAAACTTCTCGGCCATCTTCATCAGGCGCAGGGCTTTGCGGTACCCCTCCGGGTTAGGCATACCGAAGTTCCGATGTTGCCGTTGTTTGGTATTCCGCCCTTTCTGCTGCCCAATAAACATGACAGTCTGATCCCCAATTTTACCGAAGCCGCCAACCATCGCTGGATCATCGCGGACAGTACGATCACCATGCAGTTCAATAAACTCATCACACATCAACGAGATGTAGTCGAGCGTGTATGGGCGATCCGGGTGCCGCGACAGTTGTACGCGCTGCCAGCGGGTCAGGTTTTGAAAAATCTCCTGCCGTAGCCGGTTGATGCTTTGCTCGAGTACCTCAACAGCCTCACTTACATTGATATTGCTAGTTTTGGCCAGTTGCCGGGTTTCTTCGAGCCGGGCTTCCAGGTCGGCGATCGGTTTTTCGAAATCAAGATAGGTTCTCATAGCTCAAATCGTTCGCCTTTTTTAGGAATCACAACCTGCGGATACCCCGCTTCGGCTAGTGTATCCCGGAAGGCTTCCATGCTTCCGTATTCGCCGTGGACCAGAAATATACGTTTTAATGTTTCGGGCGATTGCGCCGTTACAAATTCCATCAGATCGTCGCGGTCGCCATGTCCGCTGAACACATCGATCTTTTCAATGTTGGCCAGCACCTGATGCTCTTTGCCTTTGATTGTCAGCGTCGGCTGCCCGTTAAGCAGCCGCCAGCCAAGCGTTCCTTCGGCACAGTAGCCGATAATCAGGATCGTTGAGTATGGATTGCTGATGTTTTCCGCTACATGATATTCAACCCGACCGCCCTGTACCATTCCCGATGAGGAGATGATAATGCATGGCTCGCCGTAGTTCGACACTGCCTTACTTGCCTTCGACGATTCCAGAAACTCGAAGTTTTCGAAGTCGAACAGGGTTTCGTTTTCCTTGTAGAATTCCTTGGCTTCGCCGTTCAGCATTTTTACGTGCTGCAGGTAAATCTTGGTACTTTCGAAGCCCATCGGACTATCGGAAAATACCTTAATCGGCGGGAAGTCACGCTCCGTATAGAGCTTGTTCAGCGTATAAAGCAAAGCCTGTGTCCGGCCCACACTGAACGACGGGATAATCAGCCGACCCGGTATGTCGATGCAGGTGCGCTGAATAACGTCCGCAAGGGCGTCTTCGGGCGAGATGTTATCTTCGTGAAGCCGGTTACCGTAAGTGCTTTCGCAAATCAGGTAATCGACTGGCGGTACCGGCGCCGGATCAACCAGCAATGGATAATTTTTACGGCCAATGTCGCCGGAGAAGCAAATACTTTTCTTCTCCCCATTCTCGACTACGCTGACAACAATGTGAGCGGCTCCCAGGAGGTGGCCCGCTGGAATGAACGTTACATCAACATTGTCAGCTACACGAAACCGGCGGTTAAACGAGATGGGTACCACGTTTTCCATTGTCTCGCGCACTTGCCGATCCAGATATAAATCCTTCTGCAACTGCGCCTGACGATCTTTTACCCGTTGTTTTTTACTGGCGTTGAGTTCGTTAATCCGCTTCTGATTGATCGAAGCTGCATCTTTCAACAGCACGTTAGCCAGCGCGAACGTAGGTTCGGTGCAAAGAATCTGCCCTTCGTACCCTTCGCGGTAGAGATTAGGCAGATTGCCGGAATGATCAACGTGCGCGTGGGTGAGCAGTACCAGATTAATACTCGAAGCCTCAAACGGGAAGAAACTCGATTGAGGACTTGTTGGAACATCCTGACCGTTCTGGCGGGATCTCTCCAGGTCCGACCCGCAGTCGACCAGGATACGGTAATCATCCTCCAGTTCCAGCAGGTACATGCTGCCTGTTACCTGACGGGCAGCCCCCAGAAACGATAATTTCATGCGTA
>JAKONH010000540.1 GCA_022702045.1 Spirosomataceae bacterium | reverse complement strand
GGTATTCCTGCGTACAGGCCTGCTGCGCCAGCAAGGCCCCCGTTAGGATTGTTAGAGAAAGAAGTCGTTTCATATATTTAATGGCTGTTGTCTGGTCCGCGATTTAGAAAGTGGCCGACAGACGGAGTTGATAGGTACGGGGAATGGGCACGTTACCGAAGTCGACGGCCCGCAGCAGATCGGTCGTACCGCCCGCGTTGGTTTCGGGATCGAATCCCGTGTACTTGTCCCACGAGTAGAGGTTGCGGCCCACTAGCGACACACTCAGATTACTGACTGCTTTCATCAGCGTAGGCAACTGGTAGCTCAGCGATACCTCACGCAGCTTCGTATATGATCCGTCGTCGATACGCCACTGCTGCGTGTTGTAAATGCCGAAAATGTACCCACGGGGCAACTCACCACGCAGCTCTTTCTCGGCATAGTCGCCAATACCGACCCCCTGCCGGGTACGCTTGTCAGCGTTGAACACGTCGACACCCTGTACCGCATCGAGCAACAGATGCAGTCCCAGTTTACGGTACGAGAAATTGGTACTGAACGACCCTGTCCAGTTCGGATTCGGATTACCAATAATAATGTTTGCCGGGTTGTAGCGCGTATCGGGTTGCCCTTCAGCCGTACGGGCCGGCACGTAGTCGATCGAACCCGTGGGCTGCGACAGCGCCCGCTCCGATTGGGGAAAACCCGACGAGGTCAGCAGCAGTGAGCCGTCGGCATTGTAGGCATAACCGGTTCCGTAGAATACGCCGGCGGGCTGCCCTTCGAGCAGATAGACCGGCGCACCGGCTACGTTATCGATCGAGATAGCGGGCGTTCCCAACGATAGTACTTTGTTGCGGTTTCGGTTGAAGATCAGTGTAAAATCCCAGTTGATATCCCGCGTTTTCACCGGTACCACATCGAGAACCAGTTCAAGACCCCGGTTTTCCATCGTACCGACGTTGTTGACAATACTGCTGCCTCCCGTCGATGGGGCCAATGTTCGGTTAACGACCAGATCGTTGATTTTCTGATGGTATAGCGTGACACCTAGGCTAAGCCGGTTGTTCAGAAACGCCAGATCGACCCCGCCTTCCAGTTCGGTCATGCGCTCCGGCCGAACGCGCTCGTTAGCCAGCGTCGTACCCGGCACAACCGTGTTCTTGCCGAGGAACGGCACCGGCGTAAATTGATAAAACCGGCTGTACGTCCCGACACCCGACAGGTTGCCGGCTTCACCGTACGACGTGCGCAGTTTCACACTGCTGATCGCTGACGACAGCCCGGCATCTTTCCAGAAACCCAGATCCGACACGACGAATGAGCCACTCAATTTGGGGTAAATCTGGTTGGTTTCCGACGCCGAAAATTTCGAAGACCGGTCGCGCCGGACAGCCGCTGTCAGGAAAGCGAGGTTCCGATAGCCAACGGTAGCCTGTCCGAAATAGCCGCTCAGGTTATAACGGTCGAGGGCGTAGCTACTCTGTACCGTTGTACTGGTTGCACCGTTGACGGTTTCGATAAACGGTGCCAGGCCACGACCGCTGGAAATGGTGTAATCCTGCCGACTGTACTGATAATTAAATCCAGCAATCACGTTCAACTTAACATCCGATGTCAGTTGGCGTTCGTAACTGGCATTCAGGTCGGAGTTGAGCAGCAGCACTGAATTGTTGGCTGTCGCGGCAAAACCGTCCGGGTACCGGGCATCGGGCAAACCTGCCTGCGCCTGATAGGGGTACGGCCGGATGTAGTTCTGACCAATCTGCGCGTAGGTATCGACACCCAGAATGTAGTCGATACTTAGCCCCTTTATCGGCGTCAGGTTTAGTTGTACGTCGCTGATCGTCCGGTTTACCGACTGTGTGAACTTCATATCCTCGATAGTCGAGAGCGGATTCACACGGGTTGGCTCGACAGCGAGCAGGTTTCCACCCGCATCACGTTGCGTAATGTCATAGATGTTATTGGTGATGTTGACCGCGTTAATTGGGCTGTAGAACACGTTCCCGTTAGCCTTCTCATTGGAAAAGCTGTTGATATAACTCAGTCCGGCCGAGAGTTTGGCCCAGTTGGTTAGCCGCTGATCGACCCGGGCGCGGAGGTTGTAACGCGTAAAATCGGTACCCTTGATGATCCCCTGATTTTTCAGATACCCCGCCGACACATAGTACTGCGTATTATCACGCCCACCCGAGACCGACACGGCGTTATCGGTTCCGTAGCCCGTCTGAAAAATCTGGTCGAAATAGTTGTACCGCGTTACATCGACCAGGTTGGTAGCCAGTTGGCTTGTCGTACCGTCTCGAAATATTCCCGTTGTTGTTACGCCGGGGTTGGCAGCGATCTGCGCTGCCGAGGGAATACCGATGGTGTATAGTCGAAAGCCCGTAAAACCGAACTGCTTTCCATACATGTTGATAGGTACACCCTTTCGCAACTCGTTGATAGTAACCGAGGTCGACACGGTAACGCGGGGTGCTCCCGACGTACCACGCTTGGTCGTAATCAGCACGACACCATTGGCTGCCCGCGATCCGTACTGTGCTGCGGCAGCGGCCCCATTGACGACGTTGATACTGGCAATATCATTCGGATTGAGATCCGACAACCGGTTCTGACCCGCATTGGCCGAGCCGATATCATTGGCCGACGCCAGTTGCGAGACATTGGTGCTTTGGTTGCTAACAATTACCCCGTCGATAACATACAGCGGATCCGATGAACCAGCCAGCGATTTGATACCCCGTAGCCGAATACTGATCCCACCGGCCGGATCACCGGAGTTCTGCGTAATCTGCGCCCCCGGTACTTTACCCTGTAATGAGTTGATCAGGTTGGGCGAACCCGACTGAGTCAGGTCGGCGCCACGGATGGTGCTGATGGCATTTCCCAGTTCGCGCCGGGTCGTCGTGATTGTCGAGCCCGTTACAACAACCTCATCCAGGTTAGCTACATCTTCCTTAAGTTGTGCGTTGGTTGTAATGGTTTCATCGCGCCCCAGCGTAACCGACTGATTGACGACACCATAGCCTATGGCGGTAAATGTCAGTGTGTAAGTACCAGGCGTAATGGTAGCGCTAAAACTGTAATTACCATCGGCATTTGACGCGGTACCGTTCAGACCGGCAGCGGTACCGGTGAGCTGAACCGTCACACCCGGCAGGGGTTGCCCGGTTGCATCGCTTGTGCGGCCTGTGAAGGTATAACGGGTACCTTGTCCGTACGTGGTGGTGTAAAAGAATAAGGTCAGTCCAAGCAGCCACCACAGGCGGCAACGCGGCCCAACACATGTGTAACGATCGTCCATATACGCGTTTTTTAAAAGTACAACTACAGAATTATGTTTGTCTGAACGCGAAATATAGCCAGAAAAAATACGGATCAATAAACGATTAAGGTATGACTAATTTGGCTTTTGTGTAGAGACGCGACCTTTCGCGTCTCATCTGCGTCAGCAATATCACATGGTAACATGCATTAGCAGCGCCTGACGGCGGTGAGACGCGAAGGGTCGCGTCTCTACATGGGTTTTCGTAGCTTTGATGATTCAACTCATTCGAATCATCACATGAACTATCGTATTTCGGTCGGTTGGCTGCTGAGCGTGTTGGCCCTGACCGTTCAGGTCGCTGCGGCCCAGACAACGACGTCGGGCAAACAACGGTACAACAGTCTGCAACAGGCCCTGTTTGCCAGCGGTCAGCTTAGTGGTTCGTCGGGACCGCGTAACGTTAACTGGATCGACGGGGGCAACCGCTTTTCGTACATCGCCGACCAGAACACCATCAAATCACTGTCGCCCAAAGACCAGCAGGAAAGCCTGATCTTCGACGGTAGTCAACTCCGGTTTCCCGGCACCAGCAAGCCATTTACCTACGAAGAATTTCAGTGGTCGAAAGATTCGAAAAACATCCTGTTTCAGGCCAATTTTCGGCCTGTATACCGCCGGTCGGGCATCTCCGACTACTACGTGTACTCAGTTGCGGACAAAAGCCTGTAGCTGGTAGCGAAGGATGCGCAGACAGCCGAACTGGCCCCCGACGGCCGTAAAGTAGGCTATGAGCGCGGTGGCGATCTGTTCGTGTTCGATTTCGCGACGCAACAGGAAACCCGCCTGACCAACGATGCGAAACCAGCTTTCTACAACGGTCGGTTCGGTTGGGCATACGAGGAAGAATTTGGGTTGGCACAAGCCTGGTACTGGTCGCCCGACAGCAAATTCGTTGCCTTCTGGCAGTCGGACGAACGGCAGGTGCCCATCTACCGCCTGACCAATTACGCTGGCTTCGACGAGACTTATGATTCCCTCCCCTATCCCCGCGTCGGCGATAAAAACCCAACCGTTCGCATTGGCGTAATCGAACTGGCGAATCAGCATAAAGAATGGATGAACGTCGATCTCGGCGACGGCTATATTCCCCGCATCTACTGGACCTCGCAGGAAGGGCAGCTGGCGCTCGTTCACCTCAACCGGAAGCAGAACCACATGCGGCTGTTCATGACCAACGGACGCACAGGAGCCGCGAAACAGATCATGGAAGAAACGGCGACCAAATGGATCGACGTGTTCGACTTCTTCGCCAACATTAACCACCTGCTTTATTTCCCGGCGGGTGTGCAGGAATATTACTGGGTATCGGACCGGGACGGCTTCGCGCATCTGTACCGCTACGATTATTCGGGTAAGCTGCTTAATCCCGTTACGAGCGGCAAGTGGGAAGTGACCTATGTACACCACATCGACCCGAAAACCCGCAAAGTGTATTACACATCGACCGAAGCCGCGCCCACCGAACGGCAACTGTTCTCGATGGATACTGACGGCAAAAACAAACGGCGGCTGACGACCGTAGCGGGTAAGCACACCGTCGATTTCTCGCCCAACGGTCAGTATTTCATCGACCAGTATTCGAACGTACAGACACCTACGCAGGTCGAACTCCGCGACGTGTCGGGAAAGCTGATCAAGACGCTGGAAACCAACGAGTCGGTAAAACAGTACGTCACCAGCCATACCTACGCACCGAAAGAACTGACCAGCTTCACCACCAGCGACGGCCAGAAAATCGATATCTCGATCATCCGCCCCATCAATTTCGATCCGACGAAGAAATATCCGGTCATGCTCGACATCTACGGCGGGCCGGGTGCGCAGTCGGTGTACAACGAGTTCAACACCCAGGGCTGGCATCAGTGGCTGGCGCAACTGGGGTACATCATCGTCGGTGTAAACAACCGCGGATCGGGCGGCTACGGCCGCGACTTCGAGAAGATCGTGTATGAGCAACTCGGTAAGTACGAAAGTCTGGATTTTTCCGAAACGGCAGCTTATCTGGCCAAACAACCCTGGGTCGACGGAAAGCGTATCGCCATTCGGGGCCACTCGTACGGCGGTTACATGAGCAGTTACACCATGCTGACCCACCCCGGCGTATTCCGCGTGTCGCTCGTCGGTGCGCCCGTTACCGACTGGAGGCTATACGACAGTATCTACACCGAGCGGTATATGGGCCTGCTGCCCGAAAACGACGAGAAATACAAAGCCAGCGCCGTAACGACGTATGCGAAAAATCTGGCTGGCAAGTTATTTGTCGCGCACTCGACTATGGATGAGAACGTCCACGTCCGCAATACATTTCAGTTGATGAAAGCTTTGGAAGACGCGGGAAAAGATGCCGACCTGCGTATCTATCCGCCGGGCACCCATCGTGTATCGTACAGCTCTACCAGCTACGTGCTACTCCATCAGCAGTATACCGATTACCTGGCCGAGCATCTGAAAGGGGAGCCAGCCAACTAAACGCAACGAGCGCCAGGAGCAATCCTGGCGCTCGTTGCGTTTAGCCGAAGACGATGCTGGCCACTGAAAGCACGTTGACGGAAAGTTACCTTTCTACAAATTGTCGTCTGAGAGTCACATCAAATCCCATTCGTGACTTATGGAACAGGCGCAGATCAACACCCAGCGTATTTACGATCAGATACTAACGTTTGCTACGCTTTATGGCGGCCGGATAATACTGGCTATTTTGACACTGGTCATTGGCCTCTGGCTTATCGGCTGGACGATGCGTATGCTGTCGACCGTGATGACCAAACGGCATGTTGACCGCGATGTTCAGCCGTTTCTATTGTCGCTGTTGAATGCCATTCTACGAATTTTACTACTGCTGAGCATTGCCAGCACGCTGGGCGTTCAGACTACTTCGTTTGTAGCCATTATCGGCGCAGCGGGTTTGGCCGTTGGCCTGGCGTTGCAGGGCAGTCTGGCCAATTTTGCTGGTGGCGTACTGATTCTGACCTTCAAACCGTTTCGGGTTGGCGACTTAATTAGTGCACAGGGATTTACGGGAACAGTCGAAGCAATTCGTATTTTCGATACTATCCTGATTACGCTGGACAACAAAACCATCATCCTGCCCAACGGCCCACTGTCGACAAGTTCGATCACCAACATCAGCACGCGGGGCGTCATTCGGGTCGATCAGGTGTACACCGTAGGCAGTCAGAACGATTTGGATGCAACGAAAGCCTCGATTCAGCGGGTGGTTGATAGTTGTCCTTATGCCTTGACCGACCGTACGCACGATGTACTCATTGCCAAACTGAGCGCGAACTCGCGCGACTACGATGTTCGGGTTTGGACGAAAAGCGATACCTACTGGCAGACGTATTATTATATGCTGGAGAACATCGCCCGTCAGTTTGCAAAAGACAGTATCGAAGCGCCCAAGCCCAAGATGTTTATCACCAGCGAAGACTAAGTTAGTCACCCTTTCTTTCGTACCCTGCCACCACAAACGGCAGGGTATTTTTTTGCCGTAAGCCTGACAGCGAATCAAGTATAGGTTCGTATGTTTCTCAAAAACCCAACGGTTTCGATAGCCTTCGGCTCTATCACAAAACAATTGATGGCCAACACCGGCATTTTCAGCTTATCTTGGGAGTTCATACAACCGACTAACCCGGAATGCGCCGTTTCTACTTACTACTGACCTGTTCGTTATTGACAGGTTCGACCCTCTCCGCTCAGGCCCCCGTCCCAGCCACTACAGTTGATGCCTTTACAAAAGGCATGGAGCGTAATCCCGGCTTTCTGACGTACTACTGGGACGCCAAAAAGGGCAAGGTCTGGCTCGAAATCGATAAGTTCGACACCGAGCTACTCTATTACCCTACCCTGGCACAGGGTATCGGCTCCAATGACATCGGTCTCGACCGGGGCCGACTCGGACAGGAGCACATCGTGAAATTCCAGCGCAGCGGCAATAAAGTGCTGATGATCGAGCCCAATTACGCCTACCGCGCCTTGAGCAACGATCCGCTCGAACGCCGGGCCGTCGAGCAGTCGTTTGCTCAGTCGGTACACGCGGGCTTCGAGATTGCCGCCGAAGAAAATGGTAAGGTACTGGTCGACCTGACGCCGTTTCTGCTTCAGGATGCCGTTGGAGCGGCACAGGACATTGCCCGTACTAAGCAGGGAACGTATCGTTTCGACGCTACACGCTCGGCCATGTACCTGCCTATGTCGAAGTCATTTCCGCAGAATACCGAGTTTGAGACCATCATCACGCTGACCGGCGATCAGGCCGGGCCGTATCTACGTGAAGTAGTGCCGACCCCCGCAGCCGTGACTATGCATCAGCACCATTCGTTCGTGCAATTGCCAGACAACAAGTACAAACCCCGGCTATTCGACCCGCGCATCGGCTACGGTGGTATTGAGTTTTTCGATTACGCATCGCCCGTTAGCCAGCCAATCATGAAGCGGTATATTTCGCGGCACCGGCTGGAAAAGAAAGACCCGAACGCGGCTATCAGCGAAGCCGTAAAACCCATCATTTACTACCTTGACCCCGGCACACCCGAACCCATTCGCTCGGCGCTGATGGAAGGCACGGCCTGGTGGAACCAGGCCTTCGAAGCGGCTGGTTACAAAAACGCCTTTCAGGTGAAACTACTCCCGCCCGACGCTGATCCCATGGACGTACGCTACAATCTGGTGCAGTGGGTTCACCGATCGACACGCGGCTGGAGCTACGGGGCCAGCATTATCGATCCGCGCACGGGCGAGATCATAAAAGGCAAAGTGACACTTGGTTCACTACGGGTTCGGCAGGATTATTTGATTGCTCAGGCCCTGACCGGCAGTTTCGGTGCTGACACGACGCAGAAAATGGCCAACGATCCAATGATGAAAATGTCGCTGGCCCGGCTGCGGCAACTGGCAGCGCACGAAGTGGGACATACGCTTGGCTTGCCGCACAACTACATCGCCAGTACGCAGAACAGAGCGTCGGTTATGGATTATCCAACTATGCTGGCAACTGTCAAAGGCAACGCTATCGACCTGTCAGATGCCTACGCAACGGGCATCGGCGTATACGACAAATGGAGCATTCGCTACGGCTACGAACAATTTCCGGCCCAGTCTGGACCGGCGGACGCCAACGAAAAACAGCAACTTGACAAACTAGTCACCGACATGCACAAGGCGGGGCTGACGTTCCTGACCGATCAGGACGCCCGGCCCGAAGGGTCTGTTCACCCGGCGACACACCTGTGGGATAATGGCGCAAATGCCGTCGATGAACTGAAACGGGTAATGGACGTTCGGGCACTGGCCCTGCGTAATTTCAACGAAACGAAGATTCCGGTCGGCACGCCCATGGCAACGCTGGAAGAAGTGCTTGTTCCCGTCTACATGTTTCACCGATATCAGGTTGAATCAGCCGCCAAGGTTATTGCCGGACAAACTTACACCAACGCACTGCGGGGCGACGGTCAGCCCATCGTAGCAACCGTACCGGCTGCTGAGCAGAAGCGAGCACTGGACGCGCTCCTAACCACCCTGACACCGTCAGCGCTGGCCATTCCCGATGCTGTACTGAAGCTGCTCCCCCCCCGCCCCTTCCGCTACACCCCCAATCAGCGCGAGGTGTTTAAACGCCACACGGGACTGGCTTTTGACGCGATGGCTCCCGCTGAAGCAGCTGCGGGTATGACATACCGAATGCTATTGAACCCGGAGCGTTGCGCCCGCCTTGTTCGCCAGCACGCCCTTGACCCAAACCAGATGGGATTCGACGACATGCTGAACGCGCTCAGTAAGCAAGTGACAGCAAGTACTACCGGTGCTACCTACTTACAGGCTATCAATCAGCAGAATGAGCGATTGTACGTCGATGCCCTGATTCGGCTGGCTAGTAATAAAGAAACCGATGGCAGTGTCAAAGCAGTCGCGCATAATACATTGACAGCTATGAGTCAACACTTCACGGCTGCACCGAAGAGCAGTCAGTCGGCTTACTTACGCTGGGCAATCAGTCGCTACCTCGACGATCCCGACCAGATTTCTACACCAGCCCCAATGAGCCCGCCAGACGGTGCACCGATCGATCCGGGGCAGGAATGGCTCGACCCAGCTTGTGACGTGCATTAAAAATTGCATTTTTCGACTAATTAATTTTTTAATAAAATATCCGAAAGGCTAGTCCGACTACACAGTAGGGCTGGCCTTTCGTCATTTCTGCGGGCCGTTCATCACAAAGCAAATTTTTTATGAATTAGACGAAACTTATAAAATCTATCTTTGTTAGGTTTTTTGAAACAGGTTAGATGAATGAGTACAACCGAACGTAGAGTCCGTCAGAAAGCCGAGACACGCCAGCGCATTCTGGACGCAGCCCGGCAGATCGCGCGTGACAAAGACTGGAATGCCGTAACGATACGCAGCATTGCTGACGCCATCGAGTACACAGCTCCCATTGTGTACGAACATTTTGAGAATAAAGAAGACGTATTGCACAGCATAGTGCGGCAGGGACATGAGGAGATCAAACAAGCCTTCGACAGCGTGCTGACGCAACCGATGGGTGCAGAAGAAAAGCTGGTGCAGCTCTCGATGGTACAGTGGAACTTCGCCACGAGTAAGCCTGAGGTGTTCCGCCTGATGCACAACCCCGAGCGCATGGCCCAGCAGCGCGAGCAAATGCGCGATGAGATGCATGAAGCCCGCTGCCGGATGAATAATTTGTTTGGTGAAATGGGGGTACAGGAGCAACTGGTTCCTGAAGCCATTTTTAACTGGTTCTGCCTGATGACGGGCTACATCAATCTGATTACCAACGTAAAACCAGACGAAGCCGAACGGCATCTGAAAGCACTCAATGACCCGGCCATGGCCGCTTTATTCAAGGATACGTCATCCCTATACGAACGTGCCATCCGGCGATTCTTACACAACCTCAATAATTTATAAGTCAGACGATTACAACCACCATACACATGAGAAAGCGTATTGTTTTATATCTGCTGCTGGCGTTGCTGGTACCAACTGTAAGGGCGCAGCTAGCGCCCCCCAGCGACGGTTTCACATTGGCCCAGTGCGTCGACTATGCGCGGGCCAATAACCCAAATATCAAAATTGCCCGGATCAATGAGCAGGTATCGGGCGTGCAGGTCAAACAAGTGATTGGCCGAAACCTGCCACAGGTCGGCGTATCGGGTTCGGTAATCGACAACGTAGTTATTCCGGTAACACTGCTTCCCGGGAATTTGGCCGGGGCTGGTAGCACTAGTACGACGAATGCTACTGGCACACCACCGGTAGCCGGTGGTACCAATACTGACAATTTCATTCCGGTAAAGTTCGGTACGCAGTATAGTGCTACGCTGACCGGGCGGGTCGACCAGAAACTGTACGACCCATCGCTGGGGTTAGCGCTAAAAGCCGCGAAAGTGCAGACGCAACTTCAATCGGCCGTAACAGCGCAGGCGGAGCAAACACAAGCTTATAACGTTGCCCAAGCCTTCTATCAGACACTGGTCATCGATCTACGCCGACGCCTGACTATCCGCGATCTGGGTTCGTCAGACACATTGTTACAGCAGGAACTGGTTCGGCTCAAAAACGGTACGACCCGAGAAATTGACTTCGGCCGGATTCAGTTAAACCGCAACAACCTGCAGTCGCAGCTGGAGCAGGCCAACCGCAACTACAGTCAGGCGCTCAACCAGCTTAAATTTCAGATGGGGATGCCGCTCAGTGAGCCACTTCGTTTGCAGCAGTTGCAAATCGAAAATGACCTACAGGTTACCGAACTGAGTAATGCCGAAGACCGTTTTTTTGAAAGGCGCCCCGACTTCCGGCAGTTACTACTGAACACGGAACTGGCCGATCTGAATCGTATCTCTAATAATCGGGGCTATTTTCCATCGTTAGGGCTATACGGCACCTACGGCACCAACGCCCAGCGACAAGAGTTCAACTTCTTCCAAGGTGGCTTTCCCTGGTTTCAAAGCAGTGCTATCGGGCTTACGTTTAGCTGGACACCGTTCGATGGCAATCAGCGCCGGTACCGCGATCAGGAAAACCGACTAAACCTCGAAACCCTGCGGCTTCAGCAGATACTGACCCGCGAATCGGCACAGCTGAATCTAAGCAATGCACAGGTGAGTTACCAGAATCTGGTCGGCGATATTCAGCGGGAGCGCGACAACATTACGCTCGCTCAACGGATTCTGACCGTAACTGAGCTGGAATACAAGGAAGGCATTGCGACATCGGTTACGCTGATCGACTCGAAAGACGCGCTGACAACAGCGCAGAACAACTTGGCCAACAAACTTATTAGCCTGTATCAGGCGCGGCTCGACTACGAAAACGCGCAGGGTACGATTATCGATTACGTGACAAAAAAATAAGATAAGCCACTCATGAAACGAATTCTCATAATACTCGGTGTCGTTGCGCTAATCGGGCTGATTGCGTTCCGGCTTGTTGACAATAAAAAAGAAATCGACGCGGCCAAGACGCCGAAAGTCGTTTTTCAGACAACACCTGTCGTAGAAGTACAATCGGTGACGTTTGAAAAACTTGACCAGAACCTGTCTCTACTTGGAACGGTCGAAGCCCGCAACGAAGGCAACATTATCGCCGAAACGCGGGGTAAGCTGACGGGTTTCAATCTGGTACTGGGATCACAGGTCGCTAAAGGCCAGCGGGTTGGGTATATTCAGGATGAAGTGCAGGGTATTGTACTCCAAAATAGCCAGACAGCCGTCGATAACGCCAAACGTGAAATGGAACGCTACGAGCGCCTGTACCAGGGCGGTGCCGTCACGCAGGAAGCTTACCAGAAGCTGAAAGATCAGTATAACAACACACTGATTAGCGAGAAGCAACAGAAGCGGGTGCTGGGCAATGGGGCAATAGTAGCCCCGATCAGCGGCTACGTCTATGACAAAAAAGTCGAGAACGGCGAGTACGTGCAGGTTGGCGCCGTACTGGCATCGGTAATCAACCTGAGTCAGTTGAAACTGGTCGTGAACGTACCGGAGCAGGCCATTTATCAGCTCAAGATTGGCGACCGGGCCAATGTAACGGTGCAGGCGTTTCCAGGTGTTGTTTTCACCGGAGCGGTGCATTATATCAGCCCGAAAGGTGATGCGCTACACAACTATCCGGTAGAAGTGTACCTGAACAACAATGCGAAGAACCAGTTGAAAGCCGGTACGCTGGCTAATGCGAACTTCTCCTTCAAAGAGGGCGTCAGCGGTTTATTCATTCCGCGTCGGGCGCTGGTAGGTGGAGCCGACAGTGCCAGCGTATATGTCGTGCAGAACGACGTGGCCCGGCTGCGTCGGATCAAACTCGGCTACGACAACGGCGATCAGTATCAGGTACTCGACGGGCTGAAACAGGGCGAACCTATCGTCGTCAACGGACAGCTGAACCTCAGCAACGGA
>JAKONH010000531.1 GCA_022702045.1 Spirosomataceae bacterium | reverse complement strand
TTCGGATTAAACTGAAGTCGTTCGATCACATGCTGGTCGACAAGTCGGCTGAGAAAATCGTGAAAGCGGTTAAGTCGACGGGTGCTATCGTTAGCGGCCCCATCCCCCTGCCAACTGACAAGGAGATTTACACCGTTCTTCGGTCGCCCCACGTCAACAAAAAGGCGCGTGAGCAATTCCAGCTTTGCACCTACAAGCGACTGGTAGACATCTACAGCAGCAGCGCAAAAACCGTTGATGCCCTGATGAAACTCGAGCTGCCCAGCGGTGTCGACGTTGAAATCAAAGTTTAAGTTCGTATTGCCTCAGGCAACTAAAGCCGCTGACTTGATGTACGCATCAGTCAGCGGCTTTTTCGCTGGTATCAGTCATCCCCGCTGATTCTGTAAGAATATGAGCGCATTGATTACAGTGAATGTCGTAGCCGTCGAATTGCTACCAGATGCGCGATCAGTACGATCGGTACAACAACGGACGGAAGCCATATGAACGGGAAGTAGGAAATTGCGATGTTGGGCTGGTCGAAGGCCGTTTGCTGAAACGGTGTCGGTGCCGCCAGTATGGCGGTCAGAACGATGTTTATCAATAAACCCAGGCAGGCTATGTTCCAGAGCAGCAGCATCCGCCGGGTAAGTTTTTTGCGTACAAATGCCTGGTAGTACACAAGCGGAGCCGTCAGACCCGCCAGTATATCAAAATTGCTGCCGTCAAATGTCATAGACTCTGGAATTGCCTTGTGAACAAATAACAGATAAAGGACAATCTCGACAACGATTCGTATGGAGTGTAGTAAGGTTAAGCGCTCAAGTCGGAGCGTATCGACGAAGCGTTGCCCTTTGCTGCTGACGAACAGGGCAATGATGACTAGCAGTGGTGGGCCAATTAAGAAGGCCAGTCGGGGTGGAATTGTATTGCTACGCTCGTAAAATCCGGCGAAAGCCATGACGGCCTGTGAAGCAAGCCAACCCTGCAAGACAGCCAACGTCATACGGTTGTAATTAGTAGCCTTGTAAAAAAGCCAGACCGTACCAGTCGTGATCAATACAAATAATACGGAGATATAAACTGGAAGGCCGGGGATCATGGGTAGTGATCTGGTTTTGCTAAATGTAGCAAATCAACTGAATAGGTTTAATCGCTCGTACGAATGCGGTTCCGTTGAAAGCTATTTTTATATAACAGTTGACAGCAATACACAGCCGGTGACGATTACACGCACCGCCAGTAATTTGCTATGCTGTGAACAGAAGCAGGCAGCACTGGCTGCAGTGAGTAATTGTATACTGGGTTGAGCCTATTGGTTTGCAGGCACAGCCGGCTTTGTCGCAACAAAGGCAACTGGTGTGCGTATGTGAGTACAAATAAAAAAGCCGGACATCACTGTCCGGCTTTTCAATTAGGCGGTGGCCCCTTCTTTCAATCGTTCGGCGTTTTCGGTAATACGAAGCTGCTCGATAAACTCGCTAATGCCACCGTCCATAACGGCCGGCAGGTTGTAAACGGTCATGCCAATGCGGTGATCGGTGACGCGGCTTTGCGGGTAATTATACGTTCTGATCTTGTCGGAACGGTCGCCACTGCCGACCATCGTTTTACGCTGCGAGGCAATCGCGTCGTTGTGCTTCTGTAGCTCGATTTCGTACAGCCGTGACCGCAGTACCGTCAACGCCTTGTCGAAGTTTTTGAGCTGCGACCGTTCGTCCTGACATTGCACGACGAGGCCTGTCGGAATGTGCGTCAGGCGAACGGCGGAATAGGTTGTGTTGACCGACTGACCACCCGCGCCCGACGAACAGAAGGTATCCTTACGAATGTCGTTCATGTTTATCTCAACGTCCACTTCTTCCGCTTCGGGTAGTACGGCTACGCTGGCGGCTGAGGTGTGAATCCGACCCTGGGTTTCGGTGGCCGGCACGCGCTGTACGCGGTGTACGCCCGACTCAAACGTGAGCTTACCGTAGACGTCTTCACCTTCTACTTCGGTTATAATTTCCTTGTAGCCGCCCGATGTGCCTTCGGTATAGTCGACCAGCGACATGCGCCAGCCCATCTTCTCGCAGAAACGCTGGTACATGCGGAACAGATCGCCCGCGAAAATGGCCGCTTCGTCGCCCCCGGTACCGCCCCGAATTTCGAGAATGACATTTTTGCTGTCGTTCGGGTCTTTCGGAATCAGCATCTCTTTGAGCACCTCTTCCATGGGTTCCCGGCGGGGGGTGAGTTCATCGAGTTCGGCTTTCGCCAGTTCGCGGAAATCCTCGTCTTTCTCCGTCGCGATAATCTGTTTGGCATTGTCAATCTCTTCCAGCAGCTGCTTATAAGCCTTATACTGGTTTACGATTTTTTCGAGGTCCTTATATTCCTTGCTCAGCTTCATAAAGCGTTTCTGATCGGAGACGGCCTCCGGCTGAACGATTTGCTGGGCAACTTCGTCGAAGCGTTCACGAATTGCTTCTAACTGATCGAGCATGATGTATGATGAAAAATCCGCCGATTTGTGTGGCAGACGATAGATAACAAACGAATAAACAAAAGTACGAAAAATAGGGCAGTTACGATGACTGGCTCATTTGCAACCAAGCTCAGCAGGTGTGTGTTCTTACCGGAAAATACCGTACCATCTTTCGCTGTCATGAATCGCCTGACACCCCTGACTATTGCGCTTTCACTTGCTGTTTTGACAACCCGATGCACGCCCGACCGCGTGAAGTATACGCCTGAACTGAAACAGCAGATGGCCGATATGAAAATCAAACGGGTTACCAACGCCGATTTGGTGGAGACAGTCGATGAGTTGGGCAGTAAAGTGACGGCGGTTGTCGAGAAAGAATTGACCGACAGCTTGACGAAAGAAGGCACGGCAGGAAGGAAGGCGCAACTATGCCTATTGAAAAACTTACCCCGGCTTGACGCGATCAGCAAAAAATATGGCCTAACGATCCAACTGCTTGGTCCGGCCGACGTACAGAATAAGACGTTGGATGCAAAGGAGCGGGAAGTGCTGGATGCGTACCTCTACAACGCTGAGAAGAAGCAGTCGCAGATTGCAAATATTCAGAAGATTAACGATACGACCTATATATACAACGCAGCTGTTCCGACCGAGAACGTAATCTGTCAGACTTGTTTTGGTACCGAAAAAACGCCGTTGGCCGTGTGGCGGCTGGCGATCAATAAACGCGATGTCGTATTGCGAATGAATGCGTCGGTCAAGAAAAAGCCGGTAAACTAAGCTGATACTATGCCTGGCAGCTTGTCAGCCCAGTCGATGAGTTGCCGGGCTGTCTGCGCCGGATCATCGGCTGCAACATCTATTTGACTAACTGTGGCCGGATCGCGCTGTGACAGCCCGTGCAAGTACGCTTTGTCGTAATAGCTAAGCGTTAAATCGGCAACGGTTGCATAGTCGTGCTGAGCGAGGGCGTCGAGTGCTGCCTGTGTGACTTTGCCGCCCAGCCGGCGTCGGATGCGTTCGGTTGCTTCGACGAGCAGAGTATGGTCTATCCCCGTGTATTCCTGTACAAGCCGCTGAATCCGTACGGGCTTCGGTACATCGACAAAGGCAACCGATGTCGCGCGCATTTGCTGCCACAAGGGCATTGGTACGAAGCAGGAGCCCACATTCCGGCTTTCGTCTTCCAGCCAGATACGCCGGTTAGGGTCTAGCTGCCGCCAATCCTGATAAAGCAGGTTTTCAAACTGCTCGCTTTTCGGCTGCGCTTTCTGACCAATAGCACCGTACGACGATCCCTTATGGTGGGCTAGTCCTTCCAGATCAATAATCTGTTCCCCCTGCCGGGACAGCTCGTGAAGGATGTCCGTTTTCCCACTGCCCGTTTTTCCGCCCAGAATGATAAGCTGCCGAGGTTGCGCGAAGGCTTCCAGCACCGCGTTGCGATACGCCTTGTAACCACCCACTAGTGTCGATACGGTCAGGCCAGCCGTGTCGAGTAGCCACGCAAAAGAACCGCTACGCATCCCACCCCGCCAGCAATGCACCAGCACTTCTTTCTGTTGCGGATTCAATCGGCGCGATTGTTTGACAAAGTCGGCCAGTTTTGGACCAACAAGCCCCAGTCCCAATAGTACCGCTGAATCCTTCCCGGCCTGTTTGTACTTCGTGCCGACCAGTGCGCGTTCGTCGTTGTCGAACAGGGGAATACTAATTGCCCCCGGAATGTGCGCATGATCGTACTCGCCTGGCGACCGTACGTCAATGACGGGTAAGGTTTGGGCTTTCGCCAGGAAATCGTCGACGCTGAGTTTTTTAACCATCAGGCGAGTTCGCGGAGATACATCTGAATAGTGTTTTCGAGGCCGTAATACAAAGCGTCGCTGATAAGCGCATGACCAATCGATACTTCATCGAGGTTAGGAACGCGTTCATTGAAGAAGCGCAGGTTGTCGAGGCTCAAGTCATGGCCAGCGTTCAGGCCAAGGCCCAGCTCGTGTGCTCGTTGGGCCGCCCGGACAAAGGGTGCCACAGCTGCTTCCCGATCTGTAGCGAAAGCGGTCGCATACGGCTCGGTGTACAACTCGATTCGGTCGGTACCTACGGCTTTGGCGCCTTCGACCATTTGCTCGTCGGCATCGACAAAGATCGACACGCGAATACCGGCTG
>JAKONH010000506.1 GCA_022702045.1 Spirosomataceae bacterium | reverse complement strand
GTGAAGCCACCGGTGTTTTCGCCGACCACCTTTTCGCTAGTCACCGAGCATCGCGGTGAACTCATCTTCCCCAATCATGGGCACGTTTAACTGCTGCGCTTTCGCTACTTTCGACGGTCCTGCATTCTCGCCGACGATCAGATAATTGAGCTTTTTCGACACTCCGCTCAGCAATTTACCCCCGTGGGCGGCAATCTGGGTTTCGAGTTCTTCCCGGCTGTAATTGGCGAACGTACCGCTGTATAGGAACGTCTTGCCCGTCAGCGTATCGCTTACAGCCTCCACTGCTTTGCGCTCACCGGCCATCTGCAGGCCAGCCGCTCGCAACCGCTGTACGTACTGCTGATTGTCGGGATCAACAAACCACTCAGAAACGCTCTGTGCAATGCGGGGGCCGACATCCGGCACACCAGACAATGTTTCCAGCGATGCCGACATCAGGGCATCCATTGAGCCGAAATAATCGGTCAGGCGTTCGGCAGTCGTGTTACCGACATAGCGGATGCCCAGTGCAAAAACGACGTTGGCGAATGGCTGCGTTTTTGAGCGTTCTATGGCTGACAAAATATTATCGACGGTTTTCTGACCAAATTTCACCACCCGCGTTTTGCCGGACTCCTCATCTGGATACGCTTTTTCCAGGCCAAGCAATTGCTCGTTGGTCAGGTCGTAGAGATCAGCGGGGGTTTTCACCAGATCCCGTTCGATGAGTAGTTGAATTTTACCTTCGCCCAGGCTTTCGATGTTCATGGCCCGGCGCTGAATAAAATGCTCGAAGCGGGCCTGTCGATGCGGGGGGCAGCCTTTCTCGTTCGGGCAATAAAAGTGCGCTTCGCCCTCCCGACGAATCAGTGGGGTACCACAGGCCGGGCACTGGGTCGGGTACACGATCGGCACGGTCTGCCCGGTACGCTTGCTTAGATCGACGCCCGTTACTTTCGGAATGATCTCCCCGCCTTTCTCCACAAACACCGTATCATGCAGTTCGACACCCAGCCGCTGAATTTCGTTGGCATTGTGTAGCGACGCGCGTTTGACGACGGTACCCGCCAGCAGTACGGGCGTCAGCCGGGCTACGGGTGTAACAGCGCCTGTCCGGCCTACCTGATAGGTGATGTCGTTGAGCGTCGTGCTGGCCGCCATGGCCTTGTATTTGAATGCAATCGCCCAGCGTGGGCTCTTGGCCGTATAGCCCAGTTCACGCTGCTGATCGTACCGGTTCACCTTGATCACGATACCATCCGTTCCCAGCGGCAAATCAAACCGTCTGGTTTCCCATTCGTTGATGTAGGCCATCACCTCGCTGATCGTGGCGCATTTACGCCAGGTGGGCGATACGTTGAACCCCCAGTGAACCAGAGCTACCAGACTGTCTTCGTGCGTCCGAAATCGCTCGGTACCGTCGGAGTTGGGCTCCGACAGAAATGAATAGAGATAGCAATCGAGCCGACGTTTGGCCACGGCGCTGGAATCCTGCTGTTTGAACGTACCCGACGCAGCATTGCGCGGGTTGGCCAACAACGGCTCGCCAATGTCTTCCCGCTCTTTGTTAATCCGCTCGAATTCTGCCAGCGGCAGAAAGCCCTCGCCACGCACTTCAAACAGGGCTGGCAGGTCGTCGCTCGTCCGAACGGTGAGCGGCATGGTGCGGATGGTACGGATATTCGCCGTGATGTCGTCGCCCCGAACGCCATCGCCACGGGTCGCTCCCTGCACCAGTACACCATTTTCGTAGGTCATACTCAGTGCCACACCGTCGAACTTCAATTCACAGATGTATTCATAGGGGTCGTCGCGCAAGCCTTTCCGTACCCTATTGTCGAACTCAATCAGATCGGCTTCTGAATAGGTATTCCCCAGCGACAGCATCGGAAAACGGTGGTAGACCGTAGCAAACTCTTTACTGATCGTTCCGCCAACGCGTTGCGTGGGGCTATCGGGACGGCGTAGTTCGGGGTATTGTTTTTCGAGAAGGGTCAGCTCCTGAAGCTGCTGATCGAATGTAAAATCGTCGACTTCCGAGATACTGTTCTGGTAATACTGCTGATTATACCAGATTAGCTTGTCGGTCAGATCGTTTATGCGCTGTTGAGGATTCATAGTACAAAATAAGCCGGATACCGGGTAAAAACGCAGTGGTCGGCGACGAAAAACAAGCGCCCCCCAAAGCGGTCATTATTGCGCCAATTTCAGTGGTAGAGCAAAAAAATTAGCTAGTTTTACCGAATAAAAAATTTACGGTCCGATCAGTTACAAGCAGAACCGCCTTCTTTTCAGACTGCGTTCCGCATAGCCGATTTCCTGGACCAACTGGTTTCAACTAGCTATGCCGCTTCCCGCGATTGCCCCCTCCCTCCTCGCTGCCGATTTCGCCCACCTCGACCGGGAACTGGACATGATTAACCGCAGCGAAGCCGATTATCTGCATTTTGATGTAATGGACGGGGAGTTTGTGCCGAACATTTCGTTTGGCTTCCCGCTACTCGACGTGGCGTACAAGTGCTGCAAAAAGCCGCTGGACGTTCACCTGATGATTACCCAGCCTGACCGGTACCTCGATGCCTTTGCGAAGGGCGGAGCTGCCATCATTCACGTTCATTACGAAGCCTGCCAACACCTGCACCGTACATTAACGCACATCCGCGAACTGGGCTGTCAGGCCGGTGTCGCCCTTAATCCGCATACGCCGATCGTAGGGTTAGAGAATGTGCTGGAACAGCTTGACGTCATCCTGATTATGTCTGTCAACCCCGGCTTCGGCGGGCAGTCCTTTATTCCGCATACACTGACCAAAATTGCGCAGCTAAAGCAGATGTTACTGGCCAACGGCTCGTCGGCCCGGATCGAGGTCGATGGCGGTGTGGGACTCGACAATGCAGCCGCCCTGTTGCGGGCCGGGGCCGATACGCTGGTAGCGGGCAGTTCAGTGTTTAAAGCTGACAACCCCGAAGCCGCTATCCGGGACCTGAAACACGTCGATCAGACGTGGCTCGCCTGATCTCATCCTATTAACTTGTACGTCACTCTTTGATATGATTCGAACATATCTACTCACCGCTCTTACGGCCTGTCTGTTGCTGACGGGGTGTGGAGAGAAACAATCAGCTGACCAAACGACAGCTGTCGACGAAAACGCAGACACGACAGCTGCACACGGCCCGCCCGCACCGGAATGGTCTAAAAACGCAACGATCTACGAAGTCAATACCCGGCAGTTCTCGGCAGAGGGAACGTTCAAAGCGGTCGAAAAACAGTTGCCCCGCCTGAAAGAGATGGGGGTAGACATTCTCTGGCTGATGCCGATT
>JAKONH010000526.1 GCA_022702045.1 Spirosomataceae bacterium | reverse complement strand
CTGAATGGATCGAGCACGAAGCAGATCAGACCAATGGTCGCCCCGATGATGACGAGTGGGTGCAGGCGAATCAGGCGTAACCGGAAAAACGCCCAACTGCCCGACTGTCCGATCCGGTTATCATACGCGTAGGCGATGACGAAGCCCGACAGGCAAAAAAAGAAATCGACCGCCAGATAACCGTGGGTAATAAAACTCTTGCTAGGGTCGGGAACGATGATCTCCATAAAGTGAAAAATCAACACGGTTATCGCGGCCACACCGCGCAACCCATCCAGGACCAGAAAATGAGGTCTGGTAATCAACCGCAACGGCTCTTGACTAAGACTATTCATCAGGTTGGCCTGCGCTGGGGCAGGCATAGTTCATTCGTCAAAGCAGGCAACCTATCAATTATATGCATGAGTGCCGGGTGATGTCGACTGTCCGGCGTCGTTTCAACCAAGTCGACAGGGTGGGAAAGGTTGATGTTATTTCCTGCATTGCGAGCGACGTATAGGCATGAAAAAAGCCGCTACCTGTCTGTGGGTGAGCGGCTTTTCGTTTGTTTGACGAAGTGAAAAAGTGAATGGTGGTTGTTTATTCAGGTTGTAAACACATACGGTTGGTGAAGGATCTATATCAGACTACCTCAGTATGGTAAATCGATGGTAACACAAGAGCGATGAGCAGACAGTGCCACGCACAACTACGCTATAAATCAGGCAACAACAGTCCGGTTATCGATGACTTTCAGTTGCTGCATGATAGCATAACGGTCAGACTCGACCAGCATGCCCAGTTCTGCCAATAGTAAGGCCTGGGCCGGAATACTGAGCGTCTGAAATCCATTGATTGTCCGGACGACAACCCGGTAAACGCCGTCGGTTCGTAACTGGTGAGCTTGGTAATGACTAACGCCTGGAATCGCTAGGTCGAGTAACTTTTGAAACAGCTCGTTGAGCGAAGCAGGTTCGATCGTGGTTTCTTTTGCAGTAGCTGACATGATGAAATGCATAGTGCTTAACTCCTTTGTGTTTGTACATCAAAATTGCTAGTCTATCGGGTGAAAATGTTGATCTTTCGATGAATGGTAGAAAACGGGAGATGAGCCATCAAAAACGGTCTGAAATCGTCTAGTGCCGCGCCGAATCTATCTTTATGCTAATGTTCTTCAATGATGTATCTATCATTTAATTGGTTACTCACCAAGTTATAGTCTACTCTTTACTACATGCGTACTTATTTGCTAGGTTTACTAGTCGGATGTCCCCTTTTTGCCGTTGCTCAATCCACCACCCCGCCCTGCGATTGCCCGTCGGTACTCCAGCAGGTTAGCCGTAAAGTAGCCGACAACTATGCCGGCTGGACCGACAAGGTGACGGCTAAAACGAAACCTGCGCACACCCGATTGCTGGATAGTCTGCAACAGCAGGCAACTAAAGCAACAACTGATGCTGACTGCTTTCAACTACTGAAAGCGTATAAAGCGTACTTCCGGGATGGGCACTTTCAGGTAGAGTTGCGCGGTACCGGCTCAACACCAACGCCGGCGCCCGTAGCCGGCGTTCGGACAATCCCGCTATCGGAAGAGCAGGCTCGACAACTGTTGCAGGACAACACGAAAAAACATCACCCCGTTGAGGGAATCTGGGAGACACCCGAACGGAGTTACAAACTGGCGATCATCCCCGATCCGCAATCCGCCGATTCACTGGTCGGGATCGTACTGGCATCGACCAACTCCCGGTGGACGCCGGGCTTGGTTAAACTAAAACTAGCGACCAGTAACCCGGCTGCCGGGCAGGTGTTATACCGCAATGCAGCATTTGAGGAGGAGTCGCTCCGGCTGGTACAGACGGGTAATCTGTTTCGCATTGGCGGGTACGGGTACTGGTTACGACGGTTCCCGCAGGCTGTGACCGACACCGAGCAACAGACCGTTGCGCGCCAGGCGATCCCAATTGAGTTTCGTCAGCTCAATCCGCAGGTAGCCTATCTGCGGGTAACCAGCTTTAACGTGCCCAAATCGCAGGTAGATAGTATGGTGCGGGTACATCAGTCGGTACTACGCCAGACGCCCACGCTGATTATCGATATTCGCGACAATGGCGGTGGCAGTAACTCGTCGTTTGCGTCGCTGTTGCCGCTAATGAACACCAACAATTTTCAGGATACGCACACCTACACACGGACCTCGCCCGACAATACCGCTGCTGAGGAGGCAATGGTTGCCCGGGCTCGGGCTGGTCATTGGGATACCGATAGCGTGCTCAACGCCTGGGCGGCTGAGGTAGCACAGGCAAAAGCGCATCCTAATCAATTGTACCGCACCAAAGGCACACTTATTAAATTCGATTCAGTGCTGACCAATCCGGTTCGGGTCGCCGTACTGATGAATGCGAACTGCTATAGCAGCGCGGAGTATTTTGCCTTTTACGCCAAACAGAGCCGTAAAGCCAAACTATTCGGCCAGCATACAGGGGGTGTTATGGACTACGGCAATGTCCGTAATCAGGTGTTGGATTGTCCCCGCTTCGTCGTACGCCTGCCCACTACCCGTTCGGGTTGGGTTGATACGGCCCCGATCGATAATCGAGGATTTCAGCCCGACGTCGTTATTCCGGCTACTGAACCCGATTGGATCGACTATATAGTACGCTACTATCAATCTTCGAATGAGCAGCCCCGGCGGTAACCAGCTGTACGGTAGTGGACTGCTGCTCGTACGGAAGTGGACAACTGAAAGCTGGCATAACTAGCTAATGTACTGACAGTGAGTGTGGTCTTTATGCTGGCACGAGAGTTGGCTTTTAGTGATTAACCGAATCAATCACTAAAACAAACAATTACTAATGACTTCGCTATTGACTACCGCCTTCGTAAAATCAGTTATCGCCCTTCATCTGCTAACCAATCCCACTACTGTATCATCAGTTGACAAACCAGCTACGCCGGAATCGTTCGAGGCTAGTGCGTACGTAAATAAGGAACGGAAAATTCGACTGTCGATCGATAAATCTGACGCTGAAGCCATGACGGTCAACCTTCGTCCGGTCGGTAAGGCGGTAACTATGTTTACCGAACATGTTGGGCGCAAGGCGACTAAGGCGAGGCTTTTGCTTAACGTGGATCAGCTACCAGACGGTGTTTACGAACTGGAACTACGAACAGCAAGTGGCCAATTGACTAAACGCATTGATCTAAAAACACCCCTGGAAACCGTCTTGCCACAACGGTTGCTGACAATTCGCTAGGTCGATAGATGGTTAATCTGCGGAACTGTTACTAGGTAAATGGTCTGTTGTAAGTTTATCATATTTGGATAACTTATAACATATTCTGCTTATATGCTTACAGAAAAATAATTTGGGTTACATGTGTTTATAATGTAAATGACGCATTTTTGATGAGATATTCAGTCCTCTATACCCGTCAACATGCGCGTTACATTTGCTCCCTTTTGCCCCCACTGTCGGCACGACGATGGTTTTCACCGAGTCAGTCAGCCTGTTTGGGGTAAAGTAGTACTGTTTCCGTTCCGACGACGAGCGTACTATTGTCATCATTGCGACAATGCGTTTCTGTTACTAGGCAACCGCCGACGCCGGTTCATGACGAGTTAACGAAAACGAGATCTGGTTGAACTCCGTAGTTGTGCGTAACTCCCATGACTGCGGAGTTTGTTGTTCAGGGGGACAGTAGCCAACTAGCAGACCTACAGGGTTTTAGAAGCTCTGTAGGTCTGCGACTGCGACGACCAGTCAGGCGGGTTCGATATGAATCAGTACGTCATAAACCGATGGTTTGGCGGTCAGGATGGCCGCTTTGACCGCGTGAGCAATATCGTGCCCCTGTTTGACGGTCAGGTCACCGGGTACCTTCACGTGCAGGTCGACAAAGTACTCAAACCCCGTCTTACGAACCCGGTATTTGTCGATGCCCTGCACCAGCGGAACGCTCAGGGCAATCGTGGCCAGTTCGGTCTGCCAATCACCAGCCGGGGCTTCGTCCATGATTTCGCCGAAGGAGGGACGGAAGATGCGGTACGCATTAAAAACGATAAAGCCCGACGCCAGTAAAGCCGCCCAGTCGTCGGCACTTTCGTAACCAGGACCGCCGATCAGGGCAATGCTGATACCGACGAAAGCGGTTAGTGAAGTGATGGCGTCGCTGCGGTGATGCCAGGCATCCGCTTTAACCGCCTGACTTTCGGTTTCTTTCCCCACCTGCTCAATCCGGCGGGACAGGATCTCCTTGACAATGACAACCCCGGCCAGTACCGCCAGCGTAAAAGGAGCCGGTACTTCATGGGGAGCCTGGATGTTACGAATACTCTCGACGGCAATAAATATAGCGGCTCCTACCAGAGCGACCGACACAATGATAGCCGCTAGTGGTTCGGCCTTGCCATGACCATACGGATGGTCTTCGTCGGGTTGGCGGGCGGCTACCCGCAGACCTAGCCACACGAAAGTGGACGTGACGACATCTGTGCCTGATTCGATGGCGTCGGCGATCAGCGCATAGGAATTGCCCAGCCAGCCGGCGACGCCTTTTACCAGTAGCAGTACGATACTGACCGCAATGCCGATCAGGGTGGTTTTCTGACCACGTTCCGCCTGACTTGGTTTGGGCTGGTTTGGTGTTGATAGCTCCATAACAGTAATGTGTGTAGTATACTGGTGTATTTGCCGTTGACAAGTCAACTATCAACCGGCAACTTTGGCCCGCTCGGCGCTGATAAAATAGGCCCCCTGCCGGACAATGGCAGCCGGATCGACGCCTTCAGGCAGCGTTATTTCCGTCTGATGGTTCTGGCTGACGCCGGTCCGGACCGGAACGAGCTGAAATTGATATGTACTGGTCGGACTGCCGCTTTGCCGAACGTAGACAAAGGCTTTGTCTCCTTCCCGCACTAGTGCATCATCGGGTAAGGCCATAACCTGCCGGGGAGCCGACAGAATCGTGGCACGAACGTACGAGCCGGCAAACAGCCGTCCGTAGCTCTTCGGGACCAGATTAGCGTGCACCAGTACCGTTTTTGTCTGAGCATCGAAGGCCTGCCCCACCCGATAGACGCTGGCCTTCATCGGACCAGTTTGTTGCTGGGGAATGGTAAACTGAACCGTTTGGCCTTCCCGAATCTTACGGATATCGTTCTCGAACACGCGTAGCTCTAAATACAAGTGTTCTTTTCCGACAATTTCCACCAGCGCATCGGTCGTGCCAACAAACTGACCCAAATGCAGATTCACCTTGTCGACATAGCCGCTGATTGGCGCCAGCAGCGGAATTGTCCGGACGATAGTGCCCTTGCGCAGCGTGGGTAGCGGAATGTGCAACTGCGA
>JAKONH010000425.1 GCA_022702045.1 Spirosomataceae bacterium | reverse complement strand
CCTCTGATGACGGAGCAGTTTGGTAACCCCTCGTCGATTCACAGCCACGGGCGAATGGTCAGGACAGCGATCGAGAAAGCGCGCAAAACGGTAGCGTCGCTGCTTAACACGTCGCCCGCTGAACTCTTCTTTACGTCAGGGGGGACCGAAGCGGATAACACGGCGATTCGGAGTAGCATCGATACTTTCGGACTGACCCATGCTATCACCTCGCCCCTCGAACACCATGCTGTCCTGCACACGCTGCAACACCTGGCGCAGGCAGGTACCATCCGGCTGAGTATGGTCGACATTGATGAGCAGGGGCACGTTGACCTGAACCATCTGGAGAAACTATTACGTGAACACCGGATTGCGGGTGGTCCCTCGGCCCGATCGCTGGTATCGCTCATGCATGGCAACAACGAGATTGCCAACCTGCTGCCCATCGAGCGCGTAGGGGAGCTGTGCCGCGCCTATAATGCTATATTTCATTCGGATACCGTGCAGACGATGGGCCACTTCCGCCACGACCTGCAAGCCCTGCCGGTTGATTTTATCGTGGGGGCCAGCCATAAATTCCACGGTCCGAAAGGGGTTGGCTTTTTGTATGTCAACGCCGACACGAAAATTCACCCGTTCATCTACGGTGGTGCCCAGGAGCGCAATATGCGGGGAGGTACGGAAAACGTCTACGGCATCGTCGGTCTTGCCAAAGCCCTTGAGATTGCCTACGCCGAGATGGACGAGCACAGGCAGCACATTACCGGCCTTAAACGGCGCATGATCGAACGACTGCGTGAAGGGCTACCCGGCGTATCGTTCAACGGTGACTCGGCCAATATTGATAATAGCTTGTACACCGTGCTGAACGTTAGTTTGCCAACATCTGAGTTGAACGATATGCTGCTGTTTAACCTCGACATTGCCCGGATATCGGCATCGGGCGGATCGGCTTGTTCAAGCGGGTCCAATGTCGGCTCGCACGTGTTGGCTGCGCTGCCGGGCATCGATGCTAGTCGGGGTTACGTGCGGTTCTCGTTCGGCAAATACAACACCACCGCCGAAATCGACTACGCTGTCGATACTCTGGTTGGTCTCTACCAGAAAGAACTGACGCTGTAGAATACGGCCCGTCATCCCTTCATGGAAGGCAACGGCAGGAGCATGCGGATTTGGCTAGATATGATACTGAAAACGAGGCTCAAAAAAGTGGTCAATTGGCAGTTCGTAGACATGATACTTTATTTGCAAGCCATGGAACGCAGCCCCGTGAATGATCTTGAATTAAGAATGTTGCTGGTCGCTAACCTAACCGACGAGATCAACAACAGGGAGATCATCTTTAGAGGCATTGAGCAATCGTATCATGAGGGCTATCGAAAGGATAACGATGAATCGTAGTTGTGCTACTCCCGTTTAGGGGGTACGTTCCATAGGAAAGCGGGTCAGCCCAACCCAATAAGGCCGGTTCGCCGGTGCAGTGTGAAGGTTCAGGTTGCTGTCGTTCCGTCAAGTGACTCGCTCGTCATCAGCCCTCATGGTCGTTGGGCGGAATACCAACGCAATACTCATATTCTACCAGACCAGTAGTGGACAACACTTGTTCAATAGCCAGGCTAAGTGAGATTGAGTTTTCCAACTCGTGCGACAAGTCGGTCCCGGTTTGATAGCAGGCTGATGGGATAGTAAGCAAACTTGTGGTCGTCTGATAAAACCGTAAAGCTTGTGCTGGCTGCCTGAAGAAGGATAATGTGGGCAAAAGGGGCGCGATGCTCTTCTAACAACTGAATTTCGTAAAATCGTTGGGCGTGGTCAGTCGTGATAGCTAGTACCTGTACTTGCAAGTAGCTCAATGCTTGATCGATACATGTTGATAATGGAGCCGTGGCCTTGATTTCTTTAGGTTTCGTTTCAAATAGTTGAGCGATCTCAACCAGCGAACATAGCACTGAGATATTTGGGACTGCTACTCATAATTATCTGAGTTATCTTTCGGTTAATTTTCTCGGGTTTGCTGTACGTGTTAAGGAAGATATGCGTATCCAGTAGATAGGGCTTCATTCCCTAAAATCTTCATCGAACAGCGTATGCGGCATGAAGAGCACAGCCTTACCAGTACCCATCTTGACCTTGGACTTTCCGTCAGGCCGAGTAGTGGTCGACCTTTTAGTGGCAACAGGCTTGCCATCCTAGACGGTGGGGTGTATACGGGCTTGCATTGTAATAAGTTTACTGGGCGAAACTGTAACAAAAAAGCAGATAACTTGGTGCGCCTGTTTGGTAATGGCATCTCTCCGTAGAGAGGTAGCACCTGTCATTGCTTGACAGCCTGGCTAAGTAGAAGTGTACCGGTTAATACTACATTCGTTCAGCCCCTGGGTGATTGTATGAGTTACTTATCTTGACTGATTATGTTGCCTGTTACTCTATTTCTATCGATTGTTTTCGGCTCGATTGGATTTATCGTAACGAAAGACAATGCGTCATATCTTTTGTCAGGGTATAACACGATGTCTGAACAGGAGCGGCAGGCCGTCGATATTACGGCTTACCTGCGGTTTTTCAGGCGGTTTCATCTCGTTCTGGCGGTATCGCTGTTGGTCGGTGTCTGTCTGTTGTACTTAATCAATGTCAATTGGGCCAGTCAGTTTATGACGGCCTTCCCGCTGGCGGCTTATGGGTATTTCGTGGTAAAAGGCGTTTCGTATTACAGGAGGACGAACCGGTCAGGCTGGGGGACATATCTGGTTGGCGGTATACTGATCGCAGCCTTCGTCGGCGTGCTGACGCTAAACATGACCGCGTACGGTAGCAACCGCCTGGTGCTGCATCAACGGCAACTGGAGATTGCGGGGGATTATGGGTTTAGCTTGGACCGACGGGATATTTACCGACAGCGGGTAGTCGATGAACTGCCACCGATCGCGTATCGAGCTAATGGCTTTTCCGGCGGAGACTACGCCAAAGGACGTTTCAAATTAAAAGGTGGTCAGTCCGTCTTTCTCTTCGTCAACAAAACGAAACGTCCGTATCTGTTGCTCGAGACGGCTAAAGGCGATGTGTACTACAACCACGATACGCTGAACACGGAGACGGTAAGTCAGGAGGTTGAGCAGTGGCTAATCGTGAAGCGATAAGATATGGCGAGTGACGTAACAGCCGGAGTCGACTAAAACAGCGTATCAACAAAATGGGCCGGACATAACGTCCGGCCCATTTTTCTTAGTGGGAAAACCAACTGTCGGGTATGTCCTGCGGGGCGGAGCCATTCAGGCTGTATTTGAGCTTGAGCGTGAAGCCACCACCCCCTTCGATGAAGTCGGCAGAGAACGGGTGAGCGCCTTTATTGAGGGCAACCTGCCCGCTTTTTTCGATGGGGAAGTGGTTACCATCGTTGTCGACGACGAGTCGGTCGGCGATATGCAATACACCACCGTCGTCGCAGGTGTAGAAGAAGCTGTAGACGCCGGTTTCCGGTACGGTTAGGTAGCCCCGGTATTGCAGGCCGAAGCTAGGGGCGTTGACCGATAGTGGAACCAGGAGGTTGTTGATCGTAAACGTGCTATCGGCGGTCAGTGGCTGCATCTCGCCGACCTTGCGGAATGCCTTCTTGAAATAACTAACCTGTACCCCCGCTTTCGGAGCGCTCACCGCGACGGGATTGGCGTAGGCCTGTTGCTGATACCGCAGGGTATACACGTCGCCCCGCACACCCGAGGGCGTGAAGGCCGCTACGCTGACCGTCTGCGGCTTGTCGATTACTAGACCGTCGGGTAGGGTGGGCGAAGCAGCTTGCGGTTGTTTGCCGTCGGTCGTGTAGCGGAGGACGTAGCTGTCGAGTGGTTTGCTAATGCGGAGCATGGCCTTGTCGACAAACACGTTTTCCTCGGCAAAACCCGTCAGGTCGGGCAAGCGGTAATGGATACCCAACTGCTCCATCCGCAGAAGATGTGGTAATAGCCGCTGCTGAAACGATGGATAGTCTTTCTTGCCCGTCCAGACGACTTCCGAGAGCGCCGTCATGCGGGGCATAGTCATGTAGTCGACGCGGTTTTCCGTGGGAATATACTCGGTCCAGGTGTTGGCCTGTGCGCCCAGAAACTGATTGGCCCGTTGCGGAGTAACGCCCTCCGGTACGACCGCTAGCTTGTACACGTTTTCTACCGACTGACTACCCGGCGGGCTGTCGAAATAGAGCGTGCTGACGGGCGTCATGACGACGTCGTTTCCGTTGCGGGCCGCTTTCTGGGGCGCATCCTTGACCCAACTGCGCCAGTACATGACGGCCGTCGACGGCTTCAGGCCGCCTTCGAGCGCATCGTCCCAGACCATGAGTTTCTTGCCTTTCGACTGCACAAAGCGCTCCATGCGGTGCACGAAATAGCTCTGCAACTCCTCGACGTTTTTGATACCTTCGCGCTTCATCAGCTCCTGACAGGCCGGCGTCTGCGACCAGGTCGACTTCTCGACTTCGTCGGCGCCGATGTGCACGTATGGACTGGGAAACAGCGCAATCACTTCACTCAGCACCGTTTCCATAAACGTGTAGGTCGGCTCGTTGCAGGGGCAGATGGGCACCGAAAATGTTTTGCCCCAGCCCGATTGCCCGGTGCAACTCAGCATTGGATACGCGTTGATGGCAGCGCTCAGGTGCCCAGGCATATCGATTTCGGGGATAATCTCCACATGTCGGGCGGCTGCGTAGGCAATCAGGTCTCGCATCTGCGCTTGCGTATAAAAGCCACCGTACTGCGTTTTGCCGTTCTGCTGCCGCAGGAATTGCTTTGGTAGATCGAAATCAGGATTAGTCCGGGCGCGCTTCAGCACCACCGAGTCTTGATTGTTGTACGTGCGCCAGGCCCCTTCGCTCGTCAGCTTGGGGTACGCTTTGATCTCTAGCCGCCAGCCCTGATCGTCGGTGAGGTGGAGGTGGAATTTATTGAATTTGTACAGTGCCAGCCGGTCAATGAATTTGCGGAGGTAGTCGATGGAAAAGAAATGGCGAGACACATCGAGGTGCATGCCCCGCCAGTTGTAAGTCGGCTGATCCTGAATTGTAACAGCGGGTAACGGTAGCGATGTAAGGGCCTTGCCCGGCTTTTCCACGCTGACGGGCAGCAGTTGCCGAATCGTCTGTACGGCGCGGAACATACCCACCGGCTGCCCAGCTTTCAGTGTAACCTGTTGCGGGGTGATGGTCAGCACGTATCCTTCGGCTGACGTAACAGACGGGTCGTGCTGAATCAAGATTCGGGGGCCGCTACCCGTTGCCGGCAGCTTTTGGCCCAGTCCGGTTTCGAGTAAGGTTCGCAGTTGGCTGGCTTCGTTACTGAACCGCTTATCAGCTGATACGACGGGCGTTTTGGCGGTGATGGTAAACTGACCCGTTGCCGGACTAAGCGAGGTTGGGTACGGAATGAGCGGGTAACGGGGAGTCGTGTCCTGCGCATTAAGGCTAAAGGCCGTGAGCAGGATCGCGACTACAGTGACGATGGGTTTTTGCATGCTGACTCGTGTTAATAACGTAGGTGGTGGGAACAGCCGTTACTCGGCGGCAACGGAGATGGCCTGATCGGCTTTGCGGACCAGCCGGATCGTTGCCGGGAACGCCAGGCCGGGATCGTTACGACGGGCGATGGTTTGCTGTATGGTACGCAGCGTTCGGTTGACTTTCCCGGTAAAAACCGTTTTTCCGGCGTAGACGACAGTTACCGGCTTGTCAAGGTTCATCATCCGGTCGTTCAGCCGAATCAACAGCGTGTCGTAGTCGTTTTTCTCGATGCGGATCGTATTGCCGGTATAAGTCGCGATGACTTCCCGGTTGGTCTTTGCCTGATCGGCCGGAACGGCCAGCCAGTAAAAGTCTGGGTGCGTCACGTCGTCCTGCTTCCAGACAACTTTGGTCGGGATGGGGTTGCGCCGAAACTGCATCATCCACGGCACGGCAACCGTATCTTCCCGTTGCATCCAGTGGCTGCGTCCTTCGTGAAGCTGTACCTGGTGTTTGTAGCCACCGGGATCGGCGGCTTGCAGACTGTCGAGTAGCCGGCCCCAGCGCTCGGCAATTTTGTTACGATCATAGGCCTTGTCGAGTGCTCCCATGTGCAGTGCGAAGCCGATGTTACGCAGGTTAACGGGCGTTACTTCGTTGGGATGACCGGCCATCATGGAAGCCGCAGCCCAGCGATCGGCCATTCGGGGGGCCAGCTGATACACGCCATCACCCCCGGCCGAATAGCCCATGACGTATACCTTGTTGGGGTTAACGCCTTCGGTCAGGACGGCCGCCCGGATTAGTTCGTCAAACAGACTGTCGATGTGCGCTTCGTGCCAGAGATTCCAGGTGTTGGTGGGGGCGCGGGGGGCTAGGTAGACACCTTCTGCTGGTTTGTACAGCCCAATCTGGTTTTTCCACTGCTGATCGTTGACGTTGGCCGGCGCATTGCCACCCCCATGCATCGAAATAAACAGACTGCGACCGTCGGCAGGTTTTGCGCCGAAGATGCGGTATTCAAATTTCAGAACGTGGTCGCCCTGCATAATAGCTTTGTCGGTCCAGTTTTGGCGAAGCTTGTCGGCCTGCTGCCGTTGTTGGTCAGCCAATAGCAGCGTCGTTGCTTCATCGGCGTCGCCCTTCGACAGTGGCTTTTGTAAGGCAGCTGTTGTCAGGGGAGCGCGTTTGTCAGTGGACTGCGCTAACCAGTTTTTCAGTGCGGTTACCGACTGTGCCTGCCCGGTTGTAGCGGTTACCGCGACCGTTAGCAGGGCGTATAGCGTATAGTTCATCGATGATCGATCGGTCAGGCTTAGTTGACTGGGTTGGGTTGGTTATTAACCGTGTAATTGGCGGAAGTCAGTTTCCAGCTATTGTCGAAGAACCCGGCCATCCGTATACCCTGACTGCCTGTACGAACCATGTCCAGTCCGAAAATCATGAAATCAGGAAATCCACTGGCACCGGCAAAATACTGGTTGGCCGAGGCCGCCCGCATGCCCTTGAGCCCCGTTCCGCCCACAACCGCGACCGATGCCGTCGCCGATCCCTTGATGGGCCACACGAAATAAGCCGCCAGATCGTCGCCCTGCCACTGCTGATCACCCGCCCGGACCTGATTGCGTTCGAGCTGAATTGGGCAGTCGGCCAATAGCGTTTTCCAGGCGGCATTGGTCGTTGCATTGCCGAACAGCACCACACCCCGGTTGACGTATTTCGCCGGCGAATACTCGGTGTCGGCGATGATGTCGACGGCGCCGTTGCCCCGGTAGTACCAGGTTTCGGCATCGAAACGCGCCTTTTGCCAGGTCCAGTCGTTTTCTTCTTTCGAGCCACGCGTGCCGTACACGAACACCATCCGGTTAGTAAAAGCGTCTTTGAACGTACCGTTCCGGTGGGGTCCTTTCTGGGCGAGCGCAGGGCGTTGTGCAGGAGTCCAGCGGTTGCCATCGCGCCGGATGTACAGCGTGTCGTGGGCACTACCGGTCGTGTGCGTCAGCGCAGGCTGACCGTCCAGTGTAATCGACACCAGCTTGTTGGGGCCGAATTCATCCAGGGCCAGTTTCAGCAGGGCCACATTCGTCGTTGTGCCGGTAACGGCTTTTCCATCCCGCTTGAGTTGAATACGGCTGTATACCAGCGGACGTTCCTGCTGCTCGATAGCCGCCCAACGGAACGACGATGAAATGCCGGGGTTCGCCGTGGTGAAATCGATGGTATTTACCGCCGAGTCGGGTAGGATGGTGTGCCACTTGAAAAAGTCGAACAGCGGCTTCCAGTCGACACTGTGATCACCGAACCAGTGACTGCCGCCGGGGTACTCGTAGTAACTCATGTCGGGTTGCGAGTCGCCCAGTAGTTTACGCATCTGACGGGCGTAGGTTACGGGTACGGTCCGGTCGGCGTCGCCGTGAAAGACGTAGACACCCAGTGGCTTGTAGTTGCTCGTCAGCTTCAGTACGTCGCTCTGATTGCCGGACCGGAGCAGCATCTGTTCCAGTGGGTTGCTGCTGCTGTCGGGGATGACACCGTCGGCCGAGCCGTATTCTTTCAGCGTTGGATAACCGGCGCAGGGCGCGATAGCGGCCCACTTGTCGGGGTACGTTGCACCGAGGAACCAGGTGCCGTGTCCACCCATCGAGTGACCAGTCAGGTACACGTGCTGCGGATCGGGTTTAAACTGGTTTTTGGCAAGGGCAAGCACTTCCAGCGCGTCGAGTCGACCCCAGTCTTCCCAGTTGAAGCCACGCGGACGCCGGTTGGTCGCGGCTACCAGATTGCCCCAATCTTTGGCTTTGTAAGCCCGTGCCTGTCCACTTGCTTCAACCCCCGCGCCATGCACTGACAGAAACAGCGCCGACGGCCCATTGCCGGGCGACGACTGGGGCGTGACGGCATAGTATTGGAGGCTACCGTCGATCTGACTGACAAACGTGCGGCTATACGATTTGTCCGGGGCTACACTTTCCACCGATACGCTGCCCTGATCCAGCGTTTTGCCGTTTTGAGTCAGTGTTAATTCGCAGGATTGCGCTCCCGTGTTGCTAACGCCACTGCCGTCGAACGTAAAGGCGACCTTCCGGCTCGACAGCGCTGGGATAGTAGGTAACGCAGTGGTTTGTTGCTTGCCTGCCAGCCGGCTATTCAGTTGCAGACTGGTCAGTGGTTTGGTCGATGTATTTACGACAACCACTGCACCCTGTAGCGCCGTGTTCACTTCACCCGTTCGAATGCTGGGCACGGTTGGGTCGTCGGTGCGGAGCAGTGCCGGCTGGTTTGGAAACGTCAGGTTCGCCGACACGGAAACGCCCCGCACGTAGAGTTCGTTGATGCCTTTTTTCAGTCGGACGGGAATGTGCAGGTAGCCCATGCTGTAGGCGTCGCCCATATGCAGTTCGCCGTTTATATACACGTTGCTGTTGCCCCGAATGTTCAACAGCGCGACCTGTTCACGCGGGGAGTCATAGGTCAGGTAGGTATAACCACCCCCGCCACCAATACCGCCCCGCAGGCTACCGGCCACGACGCCTGGTCCGGCGGGTGCACCTCCATTGCCCCGGACGTTGCCGCGTAGGCGGAGTCGTTTCAGGCTATCGGCGGTCACGGGAACCCATCGGATTTCGCGCCCCTGTTCATCCGTGCCGAACACGGCTCCCTCTACGGGTTTCTTCAGCGCGTTGGTGTACAGTTGATACGCCAGCGGGTCGGTATAAATCGCTTCCCGCCCGTAACGGCTGCCGGTTAGAGCGACTAGTCCCTGCGTGAAGGTGTAGGCGGTGGGTGGGGTACTTGGCTGGCGAACCTGCGCCTGTGTACAGAGGGGGCCGGAAAGGCCAAGGAGTAATGGGAGATAACGTTGTAGCATAAGGGTTTAGGAATGTAATTCGAATTGGAGGTTAGGCGTAGCCTGTCAATAGTTACACTTACTTTGTCAGGACGCCCAGTTCGGCGATGGATACTGTGGGCGAATTGCCTTCGGTTGTTTCCAGTGCATCGAATTTCAGATAGCGGGTGGTTTGTGGCGCTGCGAACCGGATGGTCTGCAACACTGGACTGTTGTTGATATTACTGAACGCGCCCTGACTTATCGGAGCCGACCAGGTGTTGCCATCCTGACTCACCGATACGGCATAGCGGTAGACGATGCCCTCTTTACGGCTGTCCTGCCGGGGTAGGTATGTAAAACCGCGCAGGGGCAGCGATTCGCCCAGATCAACAACAACCGAGGTCGGGCCTTCGCCGGCTTTGGGTTGCCGCCAGAACGTGTTTGGATTCCCGTCGATCATATCGTCCGCCTTTTTGTCGGCCGAAACAACGCGCCACTTCGCCGAACTAATATCGAAATCAGCCGTGACGGGGCTACTCGCCTGCTTCATGTTATTGATGAAGGCGCGGGCTTTCACCGTCCCGCCTTGTACCAGCGCAAATGGCTTGCTGAAGCGCGTGCTCTTCGCTGATGGCTCCGAGCCATCGGTTGTGTACGTGATAACCGGGTCGGTGGTGCGGGGACTAACGATACTGACCAGACCGTCTTTGCTGCGGCTGATAACCGGCGTTACGATTAGCTCGGGGGCGTTATATACCTCGATGTTGCGAATGATCGGGCTGGCCA
>JAKONH010000384.1 GCA_022702045.1 Spirosomataceae bacterium | reverse complement strand
TTACGGAAAAGGCGTGATAAGTAGGTCTAATGTGCTTTTTACAGAAGAATGACCATAAATTTGGCCCTGCATCCGATCCTTATTAGCCTTTTTGTCCTTTTTCTGCGAAAACTTAGTCTTTAACCTATGAAACGAATAGCTGTTTTTACCTCGGGTGGCGACGCACCGGGTATGAACGCTTGCATCCGGGCCGTTGTCCGGGGGGCGGTCTATCACGGTATCGAAGTTTTCGGAATTCGCCGGGGGTACAGCGGAATGATAAATGGGGATATCTTTCAGATGACCTCGCACTCGGTGAGCAACATTGTTCAGCGGGGCGGTACGATTCTGAAATCGGCCCGCAGTAAAGAATTCATGACGCCGGAAGGCCGGGCCAAAGCGGCTGAGCAACTGCAAAAGTTCGGTATCGAAGGGTTGATCGCTATCGGTGGTAACGGTACGTTTACGGGAGCAACGCTGTTCTTCGATGAATACGGCATTCCGACTGTCGGCGCGCCGGGGACGATCGACAATGATCTCTACGGTACCGACTATACCATTGGATTCGACACCGCCGTTAATACCGCCCTGGAAGCCATCGATAAAATTCGTGATACCGCCGACTCGCATGACCGGATCTTCTTCATTGAAGTGATGGGCCGCGACTCGGGCTACATCGCCATTCAGTCGGGTATTGCGGGTGGGGCAGAAATGGTCATGGTGCCGGAGGTGCTGACGCCTATTTCGGAAGTCGTTGAAACGCTGAAAGCCGGCTGGAGCCGTCAGAAATCGTCCTCAATCGTCGTGATTGCCGAGGGTGAAGAAGCGGGTATCGCGACGGAAGTTGCCGAGAAAATCCGCGCGCAGGTCGAACCCAAAGTCGATATGCGAGTCACGACACTAGGCCACATTCAGCGGGGAGGTATCCCAACCGCTTACGATCGTATTCTGGCCAGCCGACTGGGGCTGGGTGCGCTCGAAGGATTGATGAACGGTGAGAAGAACGTAATGGCGGGTGTCGTCAACAACGAACTCGTCTACACGCCCTTCCGCGACACCATCCGCCTACCCAAACCCATCAGCGAAGACCTGCTGCGGATGGTGAAGATACTGAGTGTATAATATTGAGTGATTGAATTATAGAGTGATGGAGTGGTTGACTGACTCTCGTCAGCCTGTTCACCGCGACGGCGGGCCGTTCATTCCATCACTCTATAATTCAATCGATATATCCCGCCACCTGGTACACGACGTAGCCGACGATTTCCCGGATCAGGTGATAGGCGTCGAGGAAGGCGGTTTCGTTGGGGAAGAGCCATTCGCCCAAGGCCAATGAACGCGGAGCCTGCCGGAATCCACCGGGATACGGCAACACGTCGACTCCCACTTTTCGAAAGCATTTCACGGACCGGCGCATATGCGATGCCGAAGTGACCAGCACACAGCGGTTCGTCCGAAACTGTCGCCGTAATACCTGTCCGGAGAACAGGGCATTCTGACGTGTATTTCGTGAGTTGTTTTCAAGCCAGATGTCGGCGGGTCGAACACCGGCCAGGATCAGGAAGCGAGCCCCCTCATGCCCTTCATCGGTAACGGGCTCTGCTCCGAGCGGCAGGCTTCCGCTGCCACCGCTAATCAGGATTTTCCGAACAACACCCCGTTTGTAGAGATAGAGCGCCTGCGCCAGCCGGTCAGACTCTGGTCCTAGCGACGGATGCCCATCCAACATATCAATATGGCTGTTCGTCATCCCCCCCGTCAACACGACGGCTACCGAGCGGCTACTATCAACCTTGTGTAAGACCGATGGCGGAAACTCCCAATAGCGTGCTAGTTCGTTTGTCAGCAGAGAACTCCCCAGTAGCCAGAACAGACCAATGGCCAATCCGATACCCCAGCGCCGACGATGCGGGTTGCGGGTAAAAAAAGCCCACAGGAGTAGGGCAAACAGCCAGCCCGCTGGGGTAAGCAGGTAATTCAGCGTTTTAGAAAAGAAGAAAAACATAGACTAGCGCAGGTGGCACAGACGTTGTAACGATGCAGATTATGGGTACAAAACCCGTAAATTTGAGAGTTAAGCATGAAGATATACTTCCACTCGTTTATGAACCATCTCTTTCTAACGATACTGCTTACAGTAGCCTCAGTTACAGGCTTACTGGCGCAGTCGGCTCCGGCAATCGGCGGGGAAGCCTACACCATCAACGGACAGATTCGTGGGGTAGCGGATACGACCTGTGTGCTGGCGCACTATTATGGTACCACGCAATACATCCCCAAAGATACGGCCCGCACCGATCGGGAAGGTCGTATAGTATTTACCGGTACCAAGCCACTACCGGAAGGCTTGTATCTGCTCGTAACACCGAAGAACGGCTACATCGAATTCCTGATTGATAGCGACCAGAACTTCTCGTTTGCCACAGATACAGCGGGTATCGTGAAGAACATGAAAATCACGGGTTCGAAAGAGAATGAGCTGTTTTATGGTTACCAGCAGGGGCTGAATAAATTGTATGAAGAAGCCAAAGTGCTGGGTCAGCAGAAGAAGCCAGGCGATGCTGTAGCCAATGCGGATATCGACAAGAAAATGGCGGATTTGCAGAAGCGGGCACAGGTCGAACGCGATCAGTTTTTTACGACCAACAAAAATTCGTTTGCCGTAAAGATCATCAAAGCCGCCAGTGAACCCGAAGTACCTACGGCTCCGAAGGCCGCAAACGGCCGACCCGATTCGGTATGGGTATTCAACTACTTCAAGAAGCATTTCTGGGACGACTACGACTTCTCGGACGAGCGCTTTGTACGCACAAACATTCTGCAACGCAAACTGGACCGGTATATCAAGGAACTGACCGTCCAAAACCCGGATTCGCTGATCAAAGAAGCGGATTATGTGGTGGCGAAGGCACAGGCTGGTAAAAACAAAGATGTAGTTTCATACGTAATCTACTACATCACGAGCCAGTACGAGCGGCCCAAGATTGTCGGTACGGATGGCCTGTTTGTCCATATGTTCGAGACGTACTACAAAACGGGAATTATGCCCGTTTCAGATAGCTCGACGCTGAAAAGTATTGGCGAGCGGGTAGCCACCCTGAAGCCACTGCTGGTTGGGAAAACGCTGCCCGCCCCCGTTGTGAGCGACACGCTGAACCGGCCTATCAACTTCCAGAATATCAAAGCCGATTATACAGTCGTGTATTTCTACGATCCGCACTGTGGCCACTGCCGTGAGAGTGCTCCCGCCCTAAAAAAGTTTGCCGACGGTAACAAAGGCAAGGGCGTTGAGGTAATGGCAATCGCCATTGAGCAGACACCCGCAGAGTGGAAAAAGTTTATTCGCGAGTTTAAGCTTGGTAACGTCATCAACGGCTATGATTACAAGCATCAGACCGACTTCCGTACCCGTTTCGACGTCTGGACCACTCCGACTGTCTACGTGCTCGACAAGCAGAAGAAAATCATCGCCCGAAAGCTGCCACCTGAGCAACTGGAAGACTTTGTACAATTTCACAAGAAGCAGCAGGCAACCACGGCTAAAGCACCCGTGGCGACGACCAAAGCCGCCACGAAGAAATAAGATTAAAGACAGAGACACGGAGGATGTCACAGAGAGCATAGAACTTTTCGCTTTCTCTCTGTAACGCCCTCCGTGTCTCTGTCTTTAGCCAAAAAATCACTTCATTTTCGTCCGCTTCACCAGATAGGCCGTCAGAATCTGATCGAACCCCTGTGCGATATCGGCTTCGATAAAATCTATTTTGTACTGTCCACAACGCATGCGCAGTTCCTGCGCGTATTCCTTTACAGCCTGCTGATACGACGCCCGCACTTGTCCCGGCTGTAGCTTTACTTTCTCGCCCGTTTCCAGATCAATAAACTCGTACGGACGTTCTTCGAAAGCAAAATCCTCCTCCGTCTTCTTGTCAGTGACGTGAAACAGTAGTACCTCATGCAGGTTGTGCCGCAGATGCTGCAACGCCGAGAATAGCGCATCGCTTTTCGACACATTCTCGAACATGTCGCTGAAGATGATAACCAACGACCGTTTGTTGATTTTTTCCGCAACCTGATGAATCACGTCAGCGGCCGACGTACGACGCAGTGGCTTGGGCTGCTGCATCAGCAGGTCGAGCTGCGTAAACAGCTTATGAACATGGGAAGGTGTCGACTTGACCGGTGTCTGTACGTCGATCGTATCAGCGAATGTGGTGAGGCTAACGGCGTCTTTCTGGCGCTGTAGCATGTAGGCCAAGCAGGCGGCAGCCATCACACTAAACGTCATCTTGCCGTAGTTGGCGTCGGGGTAATACATCGACGACGACGTGTCGATCAGCAAATGACAGCGCAGGTTAGTTTCCTCCTCATAGCGCTTGACAAACAGCTTTTCTGTCTTGCCGAACACTTTCCAATCGATGTGACGCGTTGTTTCGCCAGTGTTGTAGAGCCGGTGTTCGGCAAACTCGACCGAGAAGCCGTGGAAGGGCGACTTATGCAGTCCCGTGATAAATCCTTCGACCATCTGCCGGGCGAGAAACTCGACATTGCCGAACTCGCGAACCTGCCCAAGATTAAGGGATTGCTTCATGCCGGAAGGTACACAAAAGGATGTACCTATCCTACCAACGATGCGCCGGGCGGCCGTGGTATGTGTGGAGAAAGTAGATCGGCGGCTTACAATACCGGCTGCATCAGCGACTGATTCATATCGGGCAAAGTCAGCACCGACATCAGATCGCCAACCCGGCTCTTATCGAGCACGCGCAGTGTTACATTGGTAACCCCTTTGCCCATCAGCCCGATTGCGCTGGCGGCTGCGTGCGACAGGTCAACGATATGCCCTTTAGTAAATGGACCCCGGTCGTTCACACGAACGACGACCGATTTCATGGTCTTCAGATTAGTAACTTCAATCAAGGTATTGAGGGGAAGCGTGCGGTGAGCCGCGGTAAACGCTTTGAGGTTGACGCGTTCGCCGAACGAGGTCATTCGACCGGCAAATTTCGACGCGTAATAGGTTGCTTTTCCCTTTTGTGACACGCCTGCCGACTTCTCTGCAGACTTGACGCCACCCATCAGGAGCAGCAACGACACGAGTAAATTCATTCGACTTTTGGTTAAGGTTTGCGGACTGACCAGTTGCCGAAAAACGATGGCTGCGTGGCCGAAATCTCCAAAAAGTACAACTCCCGTTAAACAAAGATAGCCGACCCTCCCCTTATAACCAAGCATTTAGGT
>JAKONH010000373.1 GCA_022702045.1 Spirosomataceae bacterium | reverse complement strand
GCCGGTTGCTGCGCCTGCGTGGCCAATGGCAGCAGCAGCCCGACAAATAGAAGCAGACGATGCAGATTAAATCTCATGGGAGGATATAGTTTGTTTTTTCCCAAAATACGTAAGCCGTCTATACAGTCTTCCATAAAACTGTATAGACGGCTTACATAGCCCGGATGTGGCTGTTTGATACCGTTCAGATCGAGGCTGGGCTACACGAGTTTAAAGACCCAGACAGGCTGTTTGGCTAGCTGCTGCCGGACCTTTTCGGGGATGACAACACTAGCCCCGTCGGCAGTTTTGGTTACTTTCAGCGGCTGCTTCACGCCCAGAATTGTGATCGTTTTCGCCGATTTAGGCAGGACAAGTTTAGCGGGCAGCATTGTTTCGGCTTCAGTTGGCAGGTACGACACGTAGGAAGCCCCATTGCCCGACGTAAACGCCCACTGCCCCTGCCGATATGGTGCTGCCGGCTTGGTACCGTAAATCGACTCCCCATTGACGGCGATCCAGCTGCCAATTTCTTTCAACCGCGTGTACGCTTCTTCGTGCCACTCGCCATCAGGACCCGGCGCGATGTTGAGCAGTAGGTTGCCGTTCTTGGCAACGATGTCGACCAGCGTCTGAATCAGTTTGCGGGCGGGCTTGAAGTTTTCTTTCGGGATGTACGACCAGCTATCGCCCATAGTCATGCACGACTCCCAGGGAATAGGCATGTACTTATCGGGAATCGTCTGTTCGGGCGTTGCGTAGTTCTCGAACTCACCCTCTACCGTCCGGTCGACGACGAGCAGGCCAGGTTGATTTTTACGGCCCATAGCCGCGATCCGGGCCATGTCGATATCCTGATCAAACGGAATGGTTTTCTGCCAGCTAATGGTCGTATCGATGGTGTTGAAAGGACGAACCCAGCCGCCGTCGAGCCAGAGAATATCGACTTTCCCATAGCCCGTCATCAACTCCTGAATCTGATTGTAGGTAAAGTCTTTGAACTTACTCCACATCGCCGGGTGCTTCTTCGGGTCGTAGTTAACGTTGCGATCCTTGGGTGGAAAATACGGCCACCAGTACGAATCGACATGCCAGTCGGGTTTCGAGAAGTAGGTGCCGACCATGAAGTTCTGCTTGCGAAATACGTCCAGAATTTCCTTCGTGACATTACTGCGCGGATTGGTCGAGAAGGGCGTTTTCGTATCGGTGATTTTGTAGTCGGTCTGCTTTGTATCGAACATGCAGAAACCGTCGTGGTGCTTGGTCGTGAAAATCATGTATTTCATCCCGGCACTTTTTGCCGCTTCGGCCCACCGCTCTGGGTTGAATTTGACCGGATTGAATGTGGTCTGCAATCCTTCGTACCCTTTCTTGTAATCGAAGTAATTGACGGCCGTTGGCCCTTTGCGCTCGCACCAGCCCTCGTCTTCCGGGCAAAGCGACCACGACTCGACAATGCCGCGTTCGCTATAGGTGCCCCAGTGCATCAGCAGTCCAAATTTAGTATCCTGCCACTGACTGAGTTTTTGCTTTACGGCCGGATCAGTCGGGGCCATGTAATGACTGTTGTTCTGTTCAGAGTGCTGCTGCGCCGATGCACCGGAAGCGATCAGTAGGCAAAGGGCAAGGAGCCGGTGGGTATGTTTCATGGTAGGTCGTATAACGATTAGACCCACAAAGGTAAGCCAGAAGAAAGCGCAAAGACGATAGTGCAAAGACGGAAAGGAAGGGGTATTTTATCTTTATTCTATCGTCTTCATGCTTTCTTCTTTCGCCGTTCTTCTTTCTTCTGTATATCGCTTAGCTTTGTGACGGACGGCTCCCAACAATAATGCACCCAAAAGGTTTAAAGCCGGTTAAAAAATATACCCCCTCCCTAGACAATTGGCGCGATTTTGGCCGTTTAAGGATAGTCATAGCCAGGTACGGCTTTGGCCGGAATCAGCACGCTTAGTCAATGACCCACCCTTACTTCGTTTGTAATTTCTTGACTATTAACCGTTTTGCTCAACAGGGGGCGACATGGGCGCTGGTCAGCAAACGACTACTTCTGCTACTGGTCGGCCTGCTTGTCAGTGCCGGGCTGGGGCAGGCCCAGACACCACCGGCCCGCCGGGGTGCCGCTGCCCGCCGGCAACAGGCCCAGGCGGATTCAGCCCGCGCTGATGCCCGCCGACGCGCCCAGTGCCGGGCCGACTCGACCCGGCAGGTAAATCAGAATCGTACCGACAGTCTGCGTACGCTTCGCTCGGCGAACCGACGCCCAACCGTAAACTGGCCCGATCGCCGGGCAACCCGCTTTTCCGAACGGCCTTCCCGCTCGCCGTTTATCCTGCGTGACCCCAAAGGTGTTTCCACCGATTTTCTGCTTAGCCCCGATGGGCGTGTGGGCGTGTCGGAGCGTGTTCGAACGGGTGTCCCCTTGTCGGGAGCACCGATGCCTAATAATGTAGCCGGCACTACCATGCCGGGCACTACCATGCCGGGCAGTGCAACAGCACCTGTCGTCGCGCCAGGCACCATCCCACCGGGCGAACCAATCCCGAGCGTGGCATTACCACCTGCGCAATTTGGCTTACCCTTCCGACCAGCCGAAACCGTTCCTTTTTCGACCTATAATCAACTTCAGAACCAGCGCGTTGAACGTAATATCTGGCGTGAATACGGTGCCAGCAGTGATGGGCAAAACGCGCTTACGGGTCGGGGCTTGTTTCCTAAGCTTGAACTGCCACCCCTAGTCGACCGGCTGTTCGGCGGCAGCAATGTCGACTTCAAGCCCAACGGCTTTGTCACGCTCGACTTCGGTTACCTCTACCAGTTTATCGACAATCCCGTTATTCCGGTCCGGCAGCGTCGGAACGGTAATTTCCTGTTCAACGAACAGATCAGCATCAACTTCAACGGTAAGATCGGTGAGCGGCTGGGTGTACTGGCCAACTTCGATACCAAAGCCGCTTTCAACTTCGAGAACGCACTGAAGGTCAACTACCGGCCCGGTGGTGGGTTGCCGGCGCTTGGCTCGGGTGGGTTGCCGGGTGTTCCGAACCTGCCTACGGCCCCTACCCTGCCCGGCCTGAACGGCCAGTTGCCCACGCCGGGACAGTTTCAGCCACAAAATGAAAGCATCATTCAGGGGCTGGAAGTGGGGAATATTAGCTGGGCGGTCAACAGTCAGCTGATTCCAGGCGTGCAGAACCTGTTCGGCATCAAGACCCAGTTGCGCTTTGGCAAACTCAACGCGACAGTCGTAGCCTCGCAGCAACGGTCGCGAAAAAGCGAGATCGTGATCCGGGGTGGCACGTCGAACCGGCCATTCGAGATTCGCGCCGATCAGTACGACGAAAACCGGCACTTCTTCCTGTCGCAGTTTTTCCGGAACAATTACGAGCGGTCGCTGAAAACGCTGCCGCAGGTCACCTCGGGCGTTAACGTAACGCGGGTCGAAGTGTATGTGACCAACCGGACGAACACAACCGAGACGTTGCGTAACATCGTTGGTTTTCAGGACCTGGGCGAAGGCAGTCCGTACAGCACGGGCAATCCAAACCTACAGCCGATTAACACCCGGTCGGTGGCCGATAACAACGCCAACGGGCTGTACGCCAAACTGACCGGTAATCCCACGGCAACGTTCCGGCAGGTCAATCAGACAACCGAAGCGCTGGTCACCAATTTTGGTCTGACGAAAGGGACCGATTTCGACTTTCTGCGTGGCGCCAAACGCCTGACCGACCGTGACTTCAAGCTCCAGCCCGAGCTTGGCTACATCTCGCTGATTACCCCCCTGCGCAACGACGAAGTGCTGGCTGTCGCATTTGAATACACCTATCAGGGTCGGCGGTACAAAGTCGGTGAACTGACCGAAGATTACCAGTCTCGCCCAGTCGATGAGGTGCTGGTACTGAAGCTGCTGAAGTCGGCCACGCTGCGCAATAACCTGCAGTTGCCGATGTGGAATCTGATGATGAAAAACATCTATTCCATCAACACAGGCCAGATTTCGCGGCAGGGTTTCCAGCTTCGGGTAATCTACAAAGACGACCTGACCGGTATCGACAACCCAAACCTGCAGGAAGGCGTACTGCTTCAGAATAAACCGCTGATTCGGGTGTTCGGGCTCGACCGGCTTAACCAACAGCTCGACGCGCAACCCGACGGCAACTTCGATTACGTCGAGAATATCACCATCAACAGTACGCTGGGGAAAGTCATTTTCCCGGTACTCGAACCATTCGGCTCCTACCTGAGCAGTCAGTTTACGGCGACAGAAACGAACCTGCGGGCAAAATACGTCTTCGATCAGTTATACCGCACCACGCTGGCCGACGCTCAGCAGATTGCTGATAAGAACAAGTTTTTTCTAAAGGGTGCCTTCCAGTCGGGTAACGGTGCCGAAGTCCCGCTACCCTATGGCGTCAACGAGCAATCGATTACCGTTACGGCAGGTGGTGTACCCCTGTCGCCCGGCGCCGACTATGTATTCGAAAGTCAGACGGGCCGGCTGCGGATCATAAACGAAAGCGTGACCAACTCCGGTCGCGAGATTCGTATTGGTTACGAACAGCCCGATCTGTTCCAGAATCAGATCAGAACGCTGATCGGTACGCGACTCGACTACGCCATCAACCGCGACATCAGCATTGGCCTGACTGCTATGCACATGAAGGAAACCCCCGCGGGCTTCCTGACACGCGTGGCCCTGGGCAACGAGCCGGTCAACAATACGATTCTGGGTATCAATGCCAACATCCGTAAGGACATTCCCGGCCTTACCCGCCTGCTCGACAAGCTGCCCAATGTACAGACCAAGGAGATGTCGACCATTCAGGCAACGGGCGAAGTTGCACAATTGCTGCCGGGTACCAACCCACGAGCCCGCAACGAAAGCTACCTCGACGACTTTGAGGCCGCCCGGACCATTTTCGATCTGACCCGGCAACCGAACCGGTGGCGGCTGGGCACTACACCACAGCAGTTTCCACAGGGTTCGTTTCAGAATCCTCTTGAATCGGCTTACCGGCGCGCGCGCATTTCGGTGTACTCCGTCGACCCATCACTGTACACACCGGGTCAGGTTGGCGTAGCGTCGAACATTGACCCGGAGGAAGTAAACAAGTACGCATACGAACGCTATTTCCTGCCGCAGGAACTGTTTCCGGGTCGGTCGGTGCGGGTGGTGAACCTGCCCGAAAGTATTCTCGACGTGTCGTACTTTCCGTCGGAGCGGGGTATGTACAACTACAACCCGAGCCTGCGGACAGACGGTACGCTCAACAACGATCCGCGTCAGAACTTCGGAGCCGTAACACGCGCCATTGCGTCGGACATCGACTTCGACAACGCCAACATCGAGAACCTGACGTTCTGGCTGATGGACCCATTTGTCAAGGGTGAACAGGGTAAAGTGCGCTGGAGCGCCGACCCAACCAAAAACGTCAACAATACGACAGGCGGGAAACTAGTATTCAACTTCGGCGACGTGTCAGAAGACGTGATGAAGGACAGCCGCTACCAGTTTGAAAACGGGTATCCCATCGACAGTCTGGCCGATCCACGCATCAACGGCGGCACCGACACGACGGCCTGGGGGCGGGCACCGCGGCAGCAGTTCGTTACCAACGCTTTCCAAAGTGGTGGCCGCGATCAGCAGGATATCGGTCTTGATGGACTAGGTAGTCGGGTAAGCAATGGTGAGCAGCGATTTTTCGCCAATTACCTGCGTCAGGTGCAAAACGTCGTTACTGACCCTAACGCCCTGTCGGCCATTCAGAATGACCCTTCGGGCGATGATTTCAAATTCTATCTGGGCGAGGAAGCCGACCGGGAGCGGTACATCGTTGCCCGATATAAGTACTTCATGGGCATGGAAAACAACTCGCCCGAGAACAATTCCACCAATCAATTTCTGACGCCTGCGTCATCAACACTGCCCGATATTGAAGACCTCAACATCGATAATACGATCAACGATACCGAAGCCTATTACGAGCACGAAGTTAATCTACCAGCCACCGGCCTGGAAGTTGGACAGCGATACATTGTCGATAAAATAACGGTGCCGAACTCTGTCGCGGGTGGTACGCCGGTTACCTGGTATCAGTTCCGTATTCCGATTCGCGAATACCTGCGGAAAGTAGGCAATATCAACGGCTTCAAGTCGATCCGGTTTATGCGTATGTATCTGACTGGCTTTGCGGAACCGGTCGTACTGCGCTTTGCCCAGTTGCAGATGGAAGCCAATCAGTACCGCAAATACACCGGCGACCTGAATCAACGTGGTCTGCAGGAAGTCCCCGAGCCGTACGACGCTCAGTTCACCGTGTCAACCGTGAACATCGAAGAAAACAGTAGTGAGCCAACCAGTGTTAGCGCGGGCGGTTCGTCGAACAACGACAACAAGTACACCTACACGGTACCGCCGGGCTACGTTCGTGATCGTGACTTTACCCAGGTCAATCAGGTTGAACTAAACGAACAGTCGATGCGGATGAGTGTGGTCAATCTGCGCGATGGCGATTCACGGGGTGCCTTCCGCAATACGAATTTTAACCTGCTGTTCCGTAACTCGCTGCGCATGTTCATTCACATGCACAACCCGACCAATACCAGCGGGCAGGTATCGGCGTTTGTGCGGTTGGGCACCGACTATACCGACAACTACTACGAGATCGAGGTGCCGAATTTGCAGGCGACTCCGGGGAATTTGCCACCTG
>JAKONH010000367.1 GCA_022702045.1 Spirosomataceae bacterium | reverse complement strand
AAATCGGGCTGGACAACCGACGATTCACCGGCCTACTATCACACCGTCGGCTCGTGGGGTGGCTGGGGTTTCCACGAACCCATCGCCGACCTCGTCAACGAGTTTGAAACGGGCGATCCGCGCCGGGTTTACACCGTACTGGTCGACGGAGATCAGGTCGATCGGAAAGCCAACGGTATCAGCACCTTTACGCCTGACCTGACGCGTGTAACGGGTCATGCCTTCCGAAAATACACCAACTTCACCGACGCTGGCGACATGGATCAGGGGCTCAACGCGCCCTGGCTTCGGACATCGGACGTCTACCTGCTGGTTGCCGAAGCCAAAATCCGGTCGGGGCAGTCGGGCGACACCGAGTTGAATACCGTCCGGAAGCGGGTGGGTCTGAAAGCAAAAACGGGCGCTACAATGGCCGACATTATGCACGAGCGCCGGGTTGAACTAGCGGGAGAAAACGAACGCCATCAGGATCTGATGCGCTGGGACAAGGCTGGTTTGATCGACCTTGTGGCACACTATAAAAAAGACCGTGGCCCTTACAAACCAGGCCGTACGTTCAGCAAGCCCAAGCACTATTATTTCCCCCTGCCCCAACGCGAAATCGACCTGAGCAACGGGGTGCTGAAGCAGAATCAGTACTATGTAAATTGATGTACGGGTTTGTTGGTGGTGTCAGGTCGGGCCGGGCGACGGTGGCCAGGCTGGCGTTCCAGACCCGACACCACTGAACTACCCACGAACTACCCAATCTGTAAATGCCCTACTTCTTCTTACTTGTTGTACTGCTACTTGTGGGTTGTCAATCAAAACTCCGCGTAACTGAGGCTGATCTGAAAGGAATCTGGAAGACAGACTCCATCTACCGCTACACGAACGGATTTACGGAACGGAGAGCGGTACAAAATGACGCCGACAACATCGTCTACGATTACGACGGCACCGGCACGATGACCATGCGGAAAGAAACCGAAGCGCGACCCGTTCGCTACCGGATTATCAATGGCGATTCGTTACAGTACGTCGGCAAGTCAGGCACCGTATTGAGCAGTTTTCGCATTCTGGCGTTTGAGCCCGACAAGTTGGTCCTCCGCAAAATGCAGGAACCGCTGTTTTCGGGAAAGAACCAGCTTGTCTACGAAGTCCGCCTGTTTTCACCCGCTAAATAATATAGTCCAACTCCGTGTAGCCCAGACCCGCTCCGGCGGCCCTGTCCCGGTCTGGAGGTCGCGACAGCGACCCATAAAGATGCCGCCTTGAGTCATTAGCCCAACGGCTACCAGACGTGGACCCGCGGTGGTCGCCACGTCTGGTAGCCACCGTGGCGCGGACCGGTCTGGGCTATAAAAATACAATCCCGACTGAATGGGTTATTTTGCCCCTTCAATTAAACCACTAACCAGCCATGGCTGTGCTGAGAACGCTCATCGTAACACTGTTCCTATCCGGTTATACCCTCGCCGGCTTTGCCCAGATTGCTCCTGACGCCCTGCGCGAATGGCGCGATCAGAAATACTCGATGTTCATCCACTTCGGGGGTATCTATTCCGTGCTGGGCGGTGTCTGGAATGACAAGCCCGTATCGATAGGACTGAGCGAGCAGATTCAGGCCCACGCCGGTATCTACAGCGACACCTACGCCAAGGTTGCCCGACGGTTCAACCCGACGCACTGGAATGCCGACTCGATCGCTAGTCTTGCCAAACAGGCCGGGATGCGATCGATCGTCATCACCAGCAAGCACCACGACGGCTTCTGCATGTTCAAAACGGCCACGACCGATTTCAACGTGGTCGATGCGACACCGTACAAACGCGATATCATCCGTGAACTCAGCGACGCCTGCCGGCGCAATGGCACCAGTTTTGGCCTGTATTTCTCACTTATCGACTGGCACTATCCGCAGGCATCTCCCATTTCGAGCCACAACTCCGACCCCATCACGCCCGAACACCATAACTATAACAAACGGCAGATCACCGAACTGCTGACCAACTACGGACCGATCTCGGAACTTTGGTTCGACATGGGGTCGATGAGTGAAACGCAAAGCCGTGAGATGCGCGACCTGGTCCATAAGTTACAACCCAACTGTCTGATCGGTAGCCGCATCGGCAACGACATGGGCGACTTTACGGTTATGGGCGACAATCAGGAACCTGACTACAAGATTGGCGTACCGTGGCAATCGCCCGCGTCGTTTTTCGACGAAACCTGGGGGTATCGTTCGTGGCAGAAGCGCATACCGGAAGCCGAAAAAGAGCACGAGAAGCTAACCAGCCTGATCCGGGTCGTGAGCCGGGGCGGAAAATACCTGCTTAACATCGGTCCCAAAGGCGACGGTTCGGTGGTAGCCTACGAACGCGACGTATTGCTACAAATTGGTCAATGGCTGGCGAAAAATGGAGAAGCCATCTACGGCGCGTCGGCCGACCCGTTCTATCAGTCGTTTGCGTGGGGCAGTGTTACCAGCCGACCCAACAAACTCTATCTGCACGTGATGAATCAGCCAGCCGGGAATCAGCTCGCCTTGCCAGGCCTGAGCGGTACGATCAAGCAGGTGTCGGTACTGGGCGAACCGGGCGTCAAACTCACGCCCGTTCGGGGCAAAGATGGACTGGGAATCAATCTGCCGGCCGATTTTGTATCGGGCAAGACCATTCGTGTGGTAGCGGTCGAGTTTACCAACGGCTACCGGGTACGCCCGTACAATCCCGTTCTGCTCACCGACACGACCCGGCTGACCCACGCCAATTCGTACAAACACTACAGCAATTCAGGTGTCGACTATAATGCGCGCTTCCAGAGTACCATTGCTGAATCCTGGACGCTACAGGTCGAGCAGGGTGGTTCCTACCGTCCGCTGCTGCTGTTCTCCGATGAAGAAAAAGGGCAAGCTATCGACCTGTCGATCAACGGCACAGCACAGACCGTCACGCTCACGGGTGATAGTCCGGCCGAACTCGACGTCGACCCAACTACCCTGACCTGGGGGCCACTCTATAAACTTGGCCCCATTCAATCGGGTATCGAAGGCACACCGGCGAAAACCGGACCGGTTGACCTGAAAAAACCCGTACAGGGTCAATCGTGGCAGGCCATGACCGACTGGAAAAACGGATCCATTTACACCCTTCCCGCCGACCTGACCACCGCTTATTTCGTTACCCAGACCATCACCGCCCCAGCTAATCGTCGGGTATTGGTTCGCATTACCAGTGGCGACGGCGTGCTGGTCATGCTTAATGGGCAAACCCTATTGTTGCGCAACAACCCGACGAAAGCACCGGATCAGCGCGACGTCGTGCTGCTGCCGTTGAAGAAAGGGGCCAATCAACTACTGGTAAAGACGTTCAACAACTTCCAGAAAACAACACCTATCGGTATCGACTACAGCATTCCGCAACTGCTTTACCAGCAGGACCTGCGACCGGTTACGCTACCCGGCGGATCGGCGACAATGGTGCAGTGGCAGGCCCACGACCCGGCATCGCCCCACCGCACGCTGGTTTTACCCAACCTGTCCCTGCGCTTACTACGGTAACTGTGTAGCCTGGACCGGTCCGCGCCACCGCATGGCGACCACCGCGTGGCGACCACCGCATGGCGACCACCGCATGGCCCCCGGCGCGGGTCCAGGCTGCATATTCCACCAAACAAATCCACTATGCATTCACGATTATCCCTATTGTTCGTTACCCTCTTCATTCCCCATTTACTATCAGCGCAGTCGGCGACGTCGGGGCTGGACGAACGAGCTACTTACGCGCTCATCAAACGGGTGTTGCCCACTCACGCTCAACAGTTCACCATCGCCCCAATTCCGAAAGACGGGGATTACGATGCGTTTGAGCTGGAAAGTCAGGACGGTAAAATCGTGCTGCGGGGCAACAACGGCGTGTCGGTAGCAAGCGCGCTCAAACATTACCTCAACGAATACGCCCACTGCGACATTAGCTGGAACGGAACGAATCTCAATCTGCCCAGCCCCCTACCGGCAGTCCCGAAAAAGGTACACAAAACGACACCCTACCAGTACCGATACTACCTCAACTACTGCACGTTCAATTACACCATGAGCTGGTGGGACTGGTCCCGCTGGCAGCAGGAAATCGACTGGATGGCCCTAAACGGCATCAACCTGCCGTTAGCCATTACCGGTCAGAATTCAATCTGGGACCGGGTGTACAAAAGCATGGGGCTGACCGATAAAGATCTGGCGAGCTTTTACAGCGGACCAACCTTTTTCAATTGGTTCTGGATGGGCAACATCGACGGCTGGGGAGGCCCGCTACCGCACTCGTTTATGGAACGGCATGAAGCCCTACAGAAGCAGATCCTGGCCCGCGAACGCGAACTCGGGATGACGCCCATTCTGCCCGCCTTTACAGGTCACGTGCCGCCCGCGTTCAAAGACAAGTTTCCGAAAGCCAACGTAAAGCGTACTAACTGGGATGCCGGCTTCGACGACGTCTTCATCCTTGACCCCGAAGACCCGCTGTTCCCCGAAATCGGCCGCCGGTTTATTCAGGAAGAGATCAAAACCTTCGGTACCGATCACCTGTACACCGCCGATACATTCAACGAAAATATCCCGCCGACCAACGACTCGACGTTTCTGGCGCAGGCAGGCAGCAAGGTGTATCAGGCCATGGCGGCTGTCGACCCAAAAGCCGTCTGGATTATGCAGGGCTGGTTGTTTGTGTATCAGGCCAAGTTCTGGCAACAGCCACAGATACGCGCCCTGCTGAGTGGCGTCCCCGACGACAAGATGCTCATTTTGGATCTCTGGAGCGAAACCAAACCCGCCTGGCGCGACACGAAAGCCTATTACGGCAAACCATGGTTGTGGTGCATGCTGCAGAATTTCGGTGGTAACATTGGCCTGTTCGGGCGAATGGAAAACGTCGCCAACGACCCGGCCAACGCGCTCCACGATCCCAACGCGGGCAAACTGCGGGGCATAGGTCTAACGCCCGAAGGCATCGAACAGAATCCCGCCCTGTTTGCGCTGATGCTCGAAAACGTCTGGCGCGACCAGCCCGTTCAGCTCGATAGCTGGCTCAACGATTATGCTCACCGGCGCTACGGCAAGGTCAACACTGATGCAGAAGCGGCCTGGCAGATTCTCCGCAAAACGGTGTATAATGGTGGCCTGACCGAAGGAACGCCCGAATCGATTATCTCGGCCCGCCCGACGTTCGCCAAAGACGGCCACCGCACGCTGACGACACTAAACTACAACCCCGCCGATCTGCTGCCCGCCTGGGATCACTTCCTGAACGCAACTGACGTGCTGCAAACGAGCGATGGCTTCCGCTACGACCTTATCGACCTCACCCGGCAGGTACTGGCCAATCACGCCAACGCGCTTCAGCAACAGTGTGCCCGCGATTATACCGCCAAGGACGTGAAGGCGCTCAATCAGCACAGCCGTCAGTTTCTGACACTGATCGATGACATGGACCGCCTGCTGGCTACCCGAACCGATTTTCTGCTGGGACGGTGGCTGGAATCGGCCAAAGCGTGGGGACAGACCCCGGCAGAGAAAGCCCTGTATGAACAGAATGCCCGCGACCTCATTACACTGTGGGGTGATAAAAACAGCCCGCTGCACGATTACTCGAACCGGCAATGGTCGGGGCTGCTGCGTAGCTTCTATAAACCCCGCTGGCAGCAGTTTTTCGACAAAGCGCAGGCCTCCCTGAAAAATGGACAGCCAATTGACCTGACTGCGTTTGACCACCAGATGCGCGACTGGGAATGGAACTGGGTTAACAGCCACGAGCCATATCCTACGACGCCCACCGGTAGTTCAGTCGACGTCGCCAAAGTCCTGTACAAGCAGTACCGCCCGCTAGTCAGCAAGTAGCCTGGACCGGGTCGCGCCACGGTGGCGACCACCGCGTGGCCGCCGTGGCGAATCTGGGCTACAGAACGTATCTTGTCACTTTACAACCCTTCTCCCTGACTTTATGGCCAATACTGGTACCCGTTTTCTATCACTCGACGTCTTTCGGGGTATGACGGTCTGTTTCATGATCATTGTCAATACCCCCGGCAGTGGGGCCGACTCCTTCGGTCCGCTTCACCACGCGCAATGGAATGGCTTCACCCCAACCGATCTGGTCTTTCCGTCTTTTCTTTTCGTCGTTGGTAACGCGATGAGCTTCGCCATGCAGAAGTATCATGCGCTGGGCACCGGAGCCGTACTGACGAAGGTCGCCAAACGCACGGCGCTGATTTTTCTGCTGGGCTACCTTATGTACTGGTTTCCGTTCTTCAAGCTCAGTCCAACCGGCGACGTCCTGCCATTCCCGTTCAGTGACACCCGCGTCTGGGGTGTACTACAGCGCATTGCCGTCTGCTACGGAATCGCGTCACTCCTGGTCTACTTCTTCTCCTTCCGAACGGTAGCCACACTAAGCGTACTGTTTCTGGTTGGCTACTGGAGTCTGCTGCTTTTGTTCGGCGATACCCTGGCCCCGCTGACGCCCACCGGCAACGCCGTTTTGCGTCTCGACCGGTTTATGCTGGGCGAGGCTCATCTGTACCACAGTCAAGGCTTGATTTTCGACCCGGAAGGCCTGCTCAGCACGCTACCGGCTATCGTAAACGTTGTAGTCGGTTACTATGCCGGACAGTTTGTCCAGAACAAAGGCAAAGGCTACGAAAGCATTGCTAAACTGCTGCTGACGGGTGGGCTGTTTCTCTTTCTGGCCTACGCCTGGGATCTGGTATTCCCAGTCAACAAAAAGCTGTGGACCAGCTCGTTTGTGCTGCTCACCACCGGCCTTGACCTGATGATTATGGGATCACTGATCTACGTCGTTGAGGTTCGGGAGTGGACCTGGAATAACTGGACGCGCTTCTTCGTCATTCCCGGCAAAAACCCGCTGTTTATTTACCTGCTATCGGAAGTACTGGCTATCATTCTGTACATGCTGCCCGCCGGTCCGGGCGTCAGCGCCTTCGACGCCATCAATACAGCACTTTTCCAGTCTATAGCCCCCGGTCCGATCGGCTCCTTGCTGTTTGCCCTCTGCTTCATGCTTCTCTGCTGGGCTACCGGCTGGTGGCTCGACCGCCGGCGCATCTACATCCGAGTCTAGTGTTTTGACAGGATTAACAGGATAATGATGTCAAATCCTGTTAATCCTGTCAAAATCCACTTTTATCTGTTTGTTAAATCACGGGGTGCCAAGACCGGGCGGGGTGCTGGACGGGTATTTTTGCAGGATCGACCGACGGATAAACGGACGACATAGCATGAAAAAACTAGTGGTAGCGGGTCTCTTTCTGACCCTGACTTATGCAGGCTGGGCGCAGAGTCGGCCAGCTTACTCACCGGCGCATGCCCACGCGCACAATGACTACGAGCATACGATTCCGTTCTGGCAGGCATACGACCAGCAGTTTGGCTCCATCGAAGCCGACATCTACGCCCGAAATGGTCAGCTCTACGTAGCCCACGACTCCGCCGACATCAACGATAGCCGAACGCTCAACGCCCTTTATATTCAACCCATTGTTGGGAAGGTTCGAGCCAACAAAGGTAAAGCCTACGCTGATGCGTCGTATGGGTTGCAGTGGCTGATCGACTTGAAAACCCCGGCCGGCCAATCGTTGCCATTACTGGTTCAGCAGCTTTCCGAGTACCCGGACGTCTTTGGCCCAAACGGCCCGGTTCAGGTCGTAGTCAGTGGCAATACGCCCAAACCCGGGCAGTTTGCGCAGTACCCCACCTGGCTTCAGTTCGACGGTCGGCCCGGTGTTACTTATACATCCGAACAACTCGCCCACGTGGGTTTGATTAGTCAGGCCTTTCCGACGTACACCCGCTGGAACGGTAAAGGATTGATCGTCAAGAAAGAGCGAGATCAGATTCAGACCGTTATCGATCAGGTGCATCAGCAGGGTAAAAAGATTCGCTTCTGGGCTACGCCCGACAACGTCAACACCTGGAAGGCCCTGATGAACCTGGGCGTCGATTACATCAACACCGACAACCTGGCGGGACTGGGCCGGTTTCTGAGTACCCGGCGGTCGGCCGAGTATCAGGAAGCGCACCAGCCACACACCATCTACCAGCCGACGTATCGAAACAACGACAGCCGCAGCCGGGTCAAAAACGTGATTCTACTGATCGGCGATGGCATGGGGCTGACGCAGATCTATGCGGGTCTGACCGGTAACCGGGGCGACCTGAATCTGGCCCATATGCTAAATATCGGTTTCTCGAAAACCAGCGCGGCTGACACCTACATCACCGATTCGGCAGCGGGCGGCACAGCGATGGCAACAGGCGAAAAAACCAACAACCGCGCGATCGGCGTCGATGCAACAGGTAAGGCGATTCCGGCGATTCCGGTGAAAATCAAACCCTGGGGTATGAACAGCGCCGTCATCTCATCAGGGGCCATTACCGACGCAACCCCCGCTGCTTTCTACGCACATCAGCCTGACCGCATGTTCGAGCGTGAAATTGCCGCCGACTTTCTCCAAAGTCCCGTCTCGATTCTAATCGGTGGAAACTATCGCCACTTCGACGAGCAAAAGGTACTCGATACGCTCCGGCAACGCGGCTTCCAGACCAGTCACACCTTTGCTGACCTGAACAAGTTGAAAGCACCTTTCGTACTGCTCGACGATTCGGCCGTCGTGGCGATGGACAAAGGGCGGGCCGACTTTCTGGTGCCATCACTCCACAAAGCCACCCAGGAACTGAGCGGTAACCCGGCTGGCTTTTTCATTATGGCCGAAGGCGCACAGATCGACTATGGCGGTCACGCCAACAACGTCGGCTACGTCGTGCAGGAGATGCAGGATTTCGACCGGGCGATCGGCGAAGCGATGAAGTTTGCCGACAGCAACGGCGAAACGTTGGTCATTGTCACGGCCGACCACGAAACGGGGGGCCTAAGCCTGCTCGACGGCGACATAAAGCGCGGCTACGTCGACGGTAATTTCAGCACCAACGACCACTCAGCGGTTATGGTACCGGTTTTCGCCTACGGCCCACATTCGCTCGACTTCCGGGGCGTCTACGAGAACACCGAGATTCAGCACAAGATCATGACAATCCTGGCGAAATATCACAAAAAATAGTGTATTTGGAGTGCATGTAGCCTGGACGTCCACGTCCGGGTAGACGCATAGCGGCCCAAAAGCTGCCATCTACGCAAGTCGCCCTAACGGGCACCCGGACGTGGACGTCCAGGCTACATGCACTCCCACTGCGCCAAGCTAAACAACATATTCATACTAGGTCTGAAAAGACGCCTGCACGAGTTGCCACGGTGGCCTCCAGACCTGTCCAGGCTACACCGCTAACTGATCCTCCTGCGCCAGGACGCGTTTCTTATCAGAGAAGAAAACGACGAAGAGGACAAGGACGACGGCGGCAATACCGGCGGGAACAAGCCACACGCCAAGCCAGTCTTTCGAACCGTCGGGACGAGTATAGTAGTCGAGCACGATACCCGCTATTTTCGAGCCGATGCCCATGCCGATGCCGTAAGTCGCCAGCGAGATGAGCCCCTGCGCCGACGATTTAATTTTGTCACCCGCTTTGTTGTCGGTATAAATCTGCCCCGTCACGAAGAAGAAATCGTAGCAGACGCCGTGCAGGATGATCGCCAGGTATAGCAGCCACTCGCCCGACCCGCCATCACCGTAGCCGAAGCCAATGAACCGTACAATCCAGGCCACCAGTC
>JAKONH010000327.1 GCA_022702045.1 Spirosomataceae bacterium | reverse complement strand
ATGCTGGCAGCGGCCGTTATCGGCTTTCTGGTCAAGCACAACGCCAGCATTTCCGGGGCCGAGATGGGCTGCATGGGTGAGATCGGCACGGCATCGGCGATGGGGGCGGCTTTCCTGACGCGCTGCGCCCAGCCAACCGGTTCGATCAGCGCCATCGAAGCAGCCGCCGAGATCGCCATCGAGCACCACCTGGGTATGACCTGCGACCCCATCGGCGGCTATGTGCAGATTCCGTGCATCGAGCGGAACGCGATGGGTGCCGTGAAAGCCTACAACGCCTTTCTGCTGGCAACGGCGGGGTCGGCCTCCAAGCAGAAGATTTCCCTCGATGCAGTTATTAAAGTCATGAAAGCAACCGGTCGCGACATGTCGACCAAGTACAAGGAAACATCGGAGGCTGGCCTGGCCTTAAGCGCCACGGAATGCTGAGCTTAACGGCTTCTTAAAACAATTGTGGGGTGAATGCAGGTTAGGTCGTATACGTTACAGTACGACCAACTCCATTCTACCATGGTTAATGTATACACAACCAAGCAGCAGCGGGTGCTGCTCATCACCGCCCTGATTATCCTTGGTGGCTTTATCCTTTTTGGCCTTAGCGGCTACATATCGGCCTTCATTGGTGCGGGCATACTCTACGTTGTATTACTTCCCTGGTTCAATGCGCTGGCGGTCAAACGCGGGTGGAACCGGTCGCTGGTTGTTACGCTGCTGATTTTATTTTCGCTGCTGGTCATCATCTTGCCGTTCCTGACGCTCAGTCTGTTGCTGATCGGTCGGATTCAGTATTACATTCAGCATAGCGATCAGATTCTGGCGCTGGCTAAACGGATCGAAGACCTGACAGGGTACGAGATTACCAGTCAGCAGAATATCCGCACGGCGCTCTCGCAGGCGGGTACCTACGCCAGCCAGTTATTACCCTCTATCGCAGGCAGTACGCTGGACTTCATCGTGATCATCGGTCTGATGTTCTTTACGATGTGGTATATGTTTACCCAGAAAGAAGACTTCGAGGGCGGTCTGCAACGTTACCTTCCGTTCAAGAAAGACACGCAGAAAGAGCTGGGTGAATCGCTAAAAAACAATGTCAACGCCAATGTGCTGGGTCAGGCACTGGTTTGTCTGGTGCAGGGTGTCCTGACCGGACTGACCCTGTGGATTTTTGGTGTACCCGACGCACCGTTCTGGGGGGTCGTCTCCTTCTTCATGGCCTTCATTCCTGTACTGGGCACCCCCATTATCTGGGCACCAGCGGGGTTAATTCAGCTGTCAGAAGGAAATACGGCGCAGGGTATTGGCATCCTGGTCGTTGGTACAATTGTTATTATCAACATCGACAACCTGCTGCGTATCGCGCTGGCAAAACGCATGGGCGATATTCACCCCTGGATTACGCTGGCCGGTATTGTACTGGGTGTACCCATCTTCGGTATTCTGGGTCTGGTTGTCGGGCCATTGATACTCTCCTACTTCATCGTGCTTATTAACGTGTTCGAGCGTGAAAACCGGCGCCAGGAAAAAGAAGTCGTCCGCGACAAAATAGAAACCCAGCGCGAAGCCCAGCGGGAGGTTTGATAAGGATTGAGTAATTGAATAAGCTGACGCATGCCACCATTCAATTACTCAATCATTTAACAATTCAATCCCTTAGTCATTCTGCCGCGTTACTTTGCTGGCGCCTGACGCGTCGGAATTGAGGTTCGTTACCTTGCCCAGACTAACATGACTGGCCCCACTGGCCTCGACACTAGCCGTGCTGATCTGCATTTCTTCAGCTTCAATCTTGCTGGCGCCACTTAGTTCAGCGTCGAACTTGGTCGCCCTACCCCGTAGCACAAGATTCGATGCACCCGATAGATCGACTGACAGATCCTGTACGGCACCGTCGAACACGGTCCGGCAGGCACCGCTCATTGAAATGTTCAGGTTATCATAGCGATCGAATCCAGTCAGATTTGCTTTCGATGCGCCCGACAGTTCCAGTTTGTCGATTGACGGAACGGTAATCGTCAGGCCGATACGCTTCCGGTTTTTCCAGTCGAATACACCTGCTTTCTTCAGCGACACGTTTACTGTTTCGCCTTCTACCTCCACGTCCACGTCGTCCAGATCTTCTTCGCCACCGTCGGCCACAACCTTGTATCGATCAGCTTTACGGAAACGCACAACGAATGCACCGCTTACATTGACCTTCGAGAACTCGCCAACAGTGAATTGCCGGGTGTGATCGCCGATTTCCTCGAAGTCATCACCTAACTCGTTGGCTACCGCACTCTGCACCTCATCGGTCAGGTCGGATACATCATTATCATCACTGTAATACGTGGTATTGCGTTCGCGGGGGAAGTTCAGACAGGTAAGCCCTTCCTCTTTGGTGAACACCCAGACACTGGCTTCCATGCGATCGAGTTCTTTACTGCCAAATTCATTGCGGATGAAGTGCGCGAATGCTTCTGTCATGCGGAACGGTTTACCGTAGGGAATTTTCACCGTCATGTCCAGGTCCTGTCCCCGGAAACTGGCTCCGGGTGCGAGCGAAACCCCGTCGTCAAACCGTACAGTTGAATCCTGCACTGTATACTGATAATGCAGTTGTAGCGCGTTGGCTTTCGCTTCATCGCGGTTGCTTCCCTGCGACCGATAGTATTTAACCAGCTGGATAGCGGTTCCGTTGTATCCTTCAAGTTCAATCGACGGTTTCCAGCTGGCATCTGAATCTTCCATGGCGAAGGTCACTACACGCCCCGCTACATTCAGGTTAGCCGTCTGTTCCACTTTACCCCGACGCTGAAAACTGCTTATCACCGGCGTAATCGTACCACCGAAAACAACCAAAGCCAGCAGCCACACACCCGCCAGCGATAAGGCGACCCGACTACCAATAAATGGACGTGTCGTGATAAGCATGATACCCAGTACCGCCAGCCCGAAGGCAGGGACGAGCCCGGCCACGACACCCGACAGCACCATCGGTATCGTAATGTCGTTTCGGATCATCTCGAAGGGAAAATTACCCGTTTGCACCGTGTTCAGGCCGATAGCGGCTCCCAGGAATGCCAGACAGGCGATCATAAGCGCGAAGCCCAGCAGCAACAGAATAATGCCAGCCGTTACGCGAATCAAGGCCACTACACCATTCAGAAACGGTCCCAGCGCGTTACCCAGCCCTTTCAGAATCATGGCTACGGCCCGGAAGGGAAACAGCAGTATGCGCGTCAGACTGCTTTCGCTATTTGGCGTATCGTTGATATTCAGGCTCTGTTTGATGCTGTTTTCAATGTTATAGAGCGTGATCGGTTGCCCCTGCATCTCCATCTTTTCCGTCACGGTATTGGCCGCCGGCGAGATGATCCAGAGTACGACGTAGAACAGGAAGCCGACGCCGAAGAACACGATACCCAGCACGAATAGCAGCCGCACCACACCGGGATCGACCCCGAAGTAAGCCGCAATACCCGACGCTACCCCGCCCAGCACTTTGTCGTCGGGATTGCGAAAGAACTTCTTCTTTGTCTTATCTTCCTCGATACCTGTCGAACCCGGTAGCGCAATCCACATGGCGATATATATCAGTACCGTAAATCCTGATAGCGTTCCGGAAAATTCACCATCACTACCCGATACACCGGCCAGGGTCGGAAAGCCAACGACCAGCGCAACGAACAGCAGGCGAATCCAGACGACGTCGACGCTGAAATAGTGAGCCAGACCAGCAGCTACCCCGCCCAGCGTTTTCCGGCGCAGGTCGCGCACCAGTCGGCGCGGACCCGCATACTCACCCGACGGCGGAACCGTACCCGACGTGGTGCTGCTACCGGATGAAGCAGCGCCTGCCGGTGTCACCGGTCGGCTGGCACCGCTGGAATTACGGCCGCCGTTCGTCACGAGCACTTCCTCTTCTTCAACCGCTTCGAAGTCGGCGACGGAGCCCATGGCCGCTACCAGTTCGTTTACGTCTTCGAGCGAGACAGCCTGCTTCTCAGCAGCCTTCAGCTTGGCCAGCAACTTTTCGGCGATGCGGTTTTCGATGTCGGTAATGATTTCCTGACTGTCTTCGTATGTCGAGAAATACTGTTGTACCGATGATAAATAGTGTTTCAGCTTGTCGTAGCCATCCTCCTCGATGTGGAAGATTACCCCGCTGATGTTGATGCTGATTGTCTTTTTCATGGCGTTTTACAGAAAGGGGAGGTCAAGCGTTAGACGAAGGAGATATGGGCGAACCCGGCAGTTCAACGGTTACGGCGCCGTTACCCGGTTTTTTGTGCTGATCCGTTTTGCTGACAATGGCGTTGACGGATTCGGCCAGTTCATGCCAGGTGTCGTTGAGCGCTTCCAGTGACGTACGTCCTAGGTCGGTCAGTAGGTAGTATTTTCGTGGAGGTCCGGAGGTCGACTCGACCCACTTGTAATCGAGCAGCCCGGCATTTTTCAACCGGGTCAGCAGCGGATACAGTGTGCCTTCCACGACCATAATCCGGGCCGACGTTAGCTCGTCGAGCATATCGGAGGCATACACTTCGCCCCGCGATATGATGTGAAGAATGCAGAATTCCAGAATTCCCTTCCGCATCTGCACCTGCGCGTTTTCTATATTCATAGCGACGGTATGTAAATGA
>JAKONH010000319.1 GCA_022702045.1 Spirosomataceae bacterium | reverse complement strand
ATGTCAGCAGGTGAACGTACAGGTCACCAGCAATCCCGGTACCGTAGTCCTGGTAGTTGCGCCAGCGGAAAAAGCGAAGCGGGTCCCACGCCCGTTTGGGGGCCGTGCCCAGATACGAATCCCAGTCGACGGTTTGGGGCGATGCGTCGGGCGGAATCGAGTATTGCCAAGCACCCATCGCACTGTGCCGGTCGTACTGTGCTTCGGCAAATACCAGTTCGCCAATGTCGCCGGCTTTCAGCAGTTCGCGCGCCTTGGCGACAATGATAGAACTACCGAACTGACTACCTACCTGAAACACTTTACCCGTTTCCTGCGACACTTTGATCAACGTGTGCCCGTCCTCGACCTTCTGCACCATTGGTTTCTCGCAGTACACGTGCTTGCCTTTGCGCATGGCATCCGACGAGATTTTCTCATGCCAGTGGTCGGTCGTGGCGTTGATAACGGCATCGACATCCTGCCGGTCGATAATCTCGCGGTAGTCGCGGGTAACGGTCAGTCCTTCACCCCACAGCTCTTTTGCCCGGCGCAGGCGACCGTCGTATAGATCACAGGCCGCGACCATTTCAATGCCGTCGAGCATCAGCGCGGTCTGCGTATCGCCGATTCCCATACCGCCGGTACCGATCAGAGCAATGCGAATCTTGTCGTTGGCAGCCGTGCTGGCGTGGTTACGAACCAGATTTAAATACTGTGGCGCAGCTATGGGAGTGCCAGCCAATGCAGCCGGAGCTGCAGCGGCAGCCGTTCCGGCAATACCCAGCGTCTTGAGGAATGACCGACGCGAAGAATTACCGGTCGGCTGTTCGGAATGTGTTTCGTTCATGCGGTTCGAGTAAGGAAACCTAAATATACGAAATTTGGATAGCACGCTGATAACGCGAACATTGCGGATTTACACGAATAGATTTTCACACTATATCCGTAGCATCAGGGTTGAAACATCATCCTGACTTATCACAATAGTTAGCGTTTATCCGCGCGAATCCGCAACATCTGCATCATCAGCGTGCTATCGCTGTAATCCTGTCGAAACCCCTTACTCGACTGTAAAGCGGAGAATCCACTGCCCAACGGTGCTGTTGGTGACGTTGAAAATGAGGTTGGGATACAGGCCCAGTACCAGCGACAACAGCGCCAACGGAATAAGCAGCAACTGCTCACGTGTTGTCAGATCGGTCAGGATGTGGTGTGCATCGGTCGTCGTTGGTTCATGACGCGACCAGAACCGGCCGAAAAACATACGCTGCATGGTCCAGAGAAAATACGCAGCCGCCAGCCCAATCCCCAGCACCGACACCGCCGTGATCCAGCCCGGTAGCCATATAGACTGGAAACTGCCCATTAGCGTGAACAACTCCCCAACGAAGCCGGAAAACCCCGGTAGGCCCAATGACCCGAAAAATGCGATAGCCGTCAGCACCGCATACCGGGGCATAGGCTCGATCAGCCCCCGATATGAATCGATGCGCCGGTCGTGCGTACGGTCGTAGACAACACCGGTCAGTAGGAACAGCATAGCCGACAAAACGCCATGGCTCACCATCTGATAAATAGCGCCATTGACGCCCTCGGCAGTTAGCGATGCGATCCCCAGCAGAACGAATCCCATATGCGACACCGACGTATAGGCAATCATCTTCTTGAGGTCGTACTGTGCCAGCGCGTTCAATCCACCGTATACAATCGACAAAGCGCCTAATCCAGCCAGTATAGGCGCGTACTGCGCAGCCCCATCCGGAAAGAACGACCAGGCAATTCGCAAAAAACCGTACCCACCGATTTTGAGCAACACCCCCGCCAGCACGACTGACACCGGTGTGGGTGCTTCAACGTGCGCGTCGGGTAGCCATGTATGCAGTGGTACGATGGGTAGCTTGATGGCAAAGCCAATGAAAATAGCCCAGAACGCCAGCATCCGGGCGGGCAGACCCAACACAATCGGTTCAGCGGCCGGGTTTAGGAAGGCGCTCGGCAGGTAATTGGCGCCGTCGGCGAGGTAGCGCATATCGAACGTGTGGACAATCTGCGCCGAATTGAGCTGCCCGTTCTGCATGTGGCCCTGTACAATGCGTACAACCTCCGGCGTCACCTCCGACACATCACTGACAAAGCCCGCCAGCACGGCTGTACTAACCGGGTCCATGGCCGACAGATACAGGCCAATCATCACTAGCAGAATCAGTAGCGATCCCGCCAACGTGTACAGAAAAAACTTGATCGATGCGTATTCCCGCCGTGGCCCACCCCACAGGCCGATCAGGAAGTACATCGGCAGGAGCATGAACTCGAAGAACAGAAAGAACAGGAAGAAATCGAGCGCTACGAAGCAACCCATAACTGTTCCGGTCAGCAGCAGATAGAGCGCGTAATAGGCTTTGAGACGTGGGGGCCGGTCCGTCGCTACGGGTTGCCAGGACGACACGACACCCACCAGCATAACCACCGCCGACAGTATCACCAGGGGCAGATTCATACCGTCGACACCGACCAGGTAGTCGATGGAGACAACGCCCAGGTTCCCCAGCGGCAGCGTAATCCAGTCAGCCCGTTCGAGCCATTGGTAATCAGACCGGTTGGTATCGAAGCCAGCCGCCAGCAACCCCGCCAGTACAACCTCGACCAGCGTTACACCCAGCGCAATCCAGCGGAACCGCCCCGCCTGCGACTCAGGCAGCAGCGCGATCAGCAGGGCACTTAGCAACGGTATGAATATCAGTAACGAAAGCAGCATCTTCAGGTTAGTTTGTAGTTCGTGGTTTGTGGTTCATTGTTCATGCCGAGTATAAAATCGCAGGATGAACGACGAACCACAAACCACGAACTACGAACGACAAACTTTACAACACCCACCACAACACCAGCAGCAGGCCGACGACGGCGGCCGTAATGTACGACTGCACACGGCCGTTCTGCACGGAACGTAACAGCTGACCGGTTCGCCCGGCTAGCCAGGCGGCACCATTGACGATCCCGTCGACGCCGAAGCGGTCGGTCAGGCTCATCAGGTGGGCCAGCACAACCGTACCGACACCCGCCCCGTTTACGACGCCATCGACCGCCCGCTGATCCGTTCGGTTCAGCAAAGCCGCCAGTTTGAGCAGTGGGTCGATAACTATGTATTTGTAAATCGTGTCGAGAAAGCCGTATTCTACCGACAGCAGCACGTAGCCTTTATCGTGCGCCGGTTCGCGCAGCCGGAACCCTAACCACCCGCCCAACAGCACCAGACCAATTGATACGGGTGCCAGCCAGATCAGCGTCGGCTCTTCCGTAGGCGGCATAATGGTCCAGAACCAGCTGTGGTGCGCACTGAACGGGTTGACCGAAAACCAGACGAATACCGACAGCCCGGCCAATAGCAGCATCGGGCCGCGCATGAGCCAGTCAGCATCGTGTATAGCCGACAGCGGTACGGTTGATTGACGATAGTCTCCGAAGAATACAAGTCGTAACTGCCGGGCCATGTACAGCGCCGTCAAGCCTGATGATAGTAGTAGCAGCACCGGAATCAGCCCGGCCAGACCACCTTGCTGGGCTGCCCAGCCAAACGCCCCACCGATAAGCGCTTCTTTCGATAAAAATCCGGAGAAGAACGGTAAGCCCGCCAGTGCCGCCGTACAGATCGCATAAACGGCGAATGTAACCGGCATGGCCCGACGCAGCCCGCCCATCTGCCGCATATCCTGCGTATGGACGGCATGAATGACGGCACCAGCACTTAGAAACAAACCAGCTTTGAAAAACGCGTGGGTCAGCAAATGGAACATTGCCCCACCGACATTACCCGTGCCCATACCAGCAACCATCAGGCCCAGCTGCGATACGGTTGAGAAAGCCAGGACTTTCTTGATGTCGGTCTGAAACAGGGCCGAATAGCCACCCCAAAGTGTCGTGATGGTACCAATCAGCGAGATGACGACCAGTGCATCAGGGTTGAGCAGCGGATGGATACGGGCCAGCAGAAAAATTCCGGCCGCGACCATCGTGGCTGCGTGCAACAGCGCCGAAACAGGCGTTGGGCCCTCCATCGCGTCGGGGAGCCAGGTCAGGAGCGGAAACTGCGCCGACTTACCGACACAGCCCATAAACAGACAAAGCCCCGCCACCGCCGGTAGCGGACCAGCAGCTGTCGCCAGATCAAGGTCGAGCGAGCCCGTCCAGATATAGGTCAGGAAAATGCCGAACAGAAACCCCATGTCGCCAACACGGTTCATCAGAAACGCTTTCATGGCTGCCTTACTGGCCGACGGTCGGTCGGTATAAAAGCCGATGAGCAGGAACGATGCTAACCCGACAAGTTCCCAGAAGATATATAGTACCAGCAGGTTACCGGCCAGTACAATACCCAGCATAGCCCCAACGAACAGTTGCAGATAAGCGAAATAACGGGGTTGGCGGGGTTCGTCGTGCAGATATGACAGCGAATAAATCTGCACGAGCAGCGCAACAAGATGCACCAAGCCAAGCATCAGCAGGCCCAGGCTGTCCAGCCGGAACGACAGATTGAAAGGTGTCTGACCAAACGTTGCCCAGTCGAACTGACTAGTTAGCGGCTCGGCAAGGGCGTTCGTAGCCAGTAAGCCGGTCGTAACCAGCCCGATCGCCGTCAGCCCAATCGCCAGTCCGCCCGCTACCCGCCGACTTGCCATACTCGTTGCCAGTGCACCTGCGAAAGGCAACAGCAAAAGGAGCAGCAATGGAGTGGCAACTGGCATGAGTGACGGCAACTGTGGCCGCAAATATCCCTATTCCGACGTAGGGAAACAAACCAACGGGCAAACATCGCCAAGTCACCGATTTGCTTATTTTTACTGGCTCCGCACAAACACCTTGAAGACCATACCATGAACACCGCCACAGCGATCAATCTTCCCTGGACAGAGTCCCCGTTTTTTACACAGGAAATTCAAAACACTACACTTTCGGCTACGCAGGTCGAACAGGCCCTTCGATACGCAGAAGACGGCTTTCTGATCATCGACCCACAGATCGACCCGGCTGTTCTCGATACTGCACTGACTGGCGTCGAGCCACTTTACAACGGCGAAAACCGCTTGCAGGATGGCTGGCAAACCGTTCCGGCGGTGCAGCAGATTGCAGCTGCGCCGAAAATCATGGAAACGCTTCGGATGCTGTACCGCCGGGAACCGATTCCGTTTCAGACGCTCAACTTCCCGGTAGGGACGCAGCAGCGCACTCATTCCGATTCCATCCATTTCAATTCGATTCCACAGCGGTTCATGTGTGGGGTCTGGGTAGCCCTAGAAGACGTTCGGGACGACAATGGCCCGCTACACTATTACCCCGGTAGCCACCGGTTACCTTTCTATGATCTGATTGATCTGGGATTGAAAGGGTCGGAAGCCCAAACAGTCGAAGAGATTTACGGCCGGACGTATAAAGAATACGAAGAGCGGCTCGACTCAATTATTCACGCGCAGGGGCTAAAGAAAGCCATACTGAACATGAAAAAAGGAATGGCTATTATCTGGTCGGCGAATTTGCTGCACGGGGGCGAGAAAATTCTGACGCCCGGTTTGACCCGCCACAGTCAGGTAACGCACTATTTTTTCGAGAACTGTGTCTACTACACCCCGCTTCGCTCCGACGCAGCGATTGACAAACTCTACGTGCGAAAGATCACAAACATCGCCACCGGCCAACCTGTCGAAAACAAGTACTTTGACCAGTCACTGGCTTACGAAACCGAGGGCTACGCCAAGCGGTATACCATCCCACTAAAAATTCGGCGACTGGGCCGCTTCGTACCCAGCTTCCTGATTCGGATGGTTAAGGTTAAGAAGTAATATGGAGCCCAGCCTGCGCCCGCGGCCACCGTGGCGCGGGCGCAGGCTGGGCTACGTCATCTCGTCTTCAGCCAACCCGTGAGACTGAGCCGCTCACGGGTGGCGGGGCGGACTTCGTGTTCGAGCCGGTCACTTTCGAAACAGACCAGTCGACCACCGATTGGCGTGACCAGTTCGGTATGCTCGGAACCATCGTCCTGCGGGAGAAACAACGCCAGTTGCCCGCCATCGCTGTCCTGCCAGTCGGTGTTCAGGTAGCAAATGACCGAAAGTTTACGGCGGGAGTCGCTTCGAAACCGGTCGAGGTGACGTTTGTAGCCCGTACCGGCGGGGTATAGCGCGTAGTGAAACTCACCCTCCTGCAAACCAAGGTAGCAGGTGCGGTTTACATAGGCGATAAACTGATTGATACGGTCGAGGAAGACGGCTTCGTCGGGTGTAGCGGTGGCCTCCTCAATCCAGAGAATTTCGTCGCCCCGGATACTTGTTTCGACCACTACCGACTGATTACCGATAGCGGCCTGCCGGAACTGACCGGCTTCGTGCCGACTACGTAACTGACGGGATAACGCAGCAGTTTCGTCGGCCGATAAAAACAAATCGACGATACCATAGCCGTTGGCCAGGATACCGTCGATGATAGGGTCAAAATCAGGAGTCATACGCAGACGAACGCGGCCGTTACTGCTTGAGTTCGTTCAGATCGTCGAGTTGCGCGGTTCGGAAATGCCGGTACACCTGCAATACAATTGCTAACGCCACCGCCGACTCTGCAGCCGCAACAACCATCACAAATAAACTCAGCATCTGTCCCTGCAACCGGTTGGGATCGTACTGACTAAACGCCACCAGGTTGATGTTGACCGCATTGAGCATTAGTTCAATACCCATCAGTACGACAATTGCGTGCCGCTTGACCAGCACGACGGCCAGCCCGATGCTAAACAGGGCGGCCCCGACGATCAGGAACAAATGGCTATCTACAGGCTGCATCGTTGCGTTTAAGGTTTGCTGTTTAAGGTCTAAAGTTAACGCTCAGCAAACAACATTAAACGTTGAACGTTGAACCTTAAACACCAAAACTACACATCACAAAGCAGAACGGCTTCTTTCAGGCTTTTGAGTGGGTCACGTTTTGGGATAAACTCCTGCGACACGTAGCCTTTGTAGCCGGTATCGACAATGGCGCGCATGACGGCCGGGTAGTAAATCTCCTGCGCTTCGTCGATTTCATTCCGGCCCGGATTACCGCCGGTGTGGTAGTGGCCGATATACTGATTGTACTTGCGAATCGTGCGGATGATATCGCCCTCCATGATCTGCATGTGGTAGATATCGTACAACAGTTTGAAGTTATTCGATCCCACCCGCTGACATAGATCAGCCCCCCAGGCGGTATGGTCGCACATATAGTCTTTGTGGTCGACCTTGCTGTTGAGCAGTTCCATAATCATTGTGATGCCGTACTTTTCAGCACTCGGCATCAGGCGCTTCAGCCCTACAGCGCAGTTTTTTAGCCCCTCTTCGTCGCTCATACCCCGGCGGTTACCCGAAAAGCAGATGATCGTGCTATAACCGGCTTCTTTCAGCTTCGGAAAAATCGCTTCGTAGCTGGCAACCAGTTCATCGTGGTATTTGGGATCGTTGAACCCTTCCGTAATCCCTTTTCCGGCACCCTGTGGCAAGGCCGACGTCAGGCCGTGCTTTTTCAGTATCGGCCAATCCTGCGGATCAACCAGCTCAATCGACTTGATACCCATACCTTTAGCCGCTACGCACAATTCTTCGAAGGGAATTTTGCTGTAGCACCAGCGGCAGAACGAGTGATTGATGTTGCCTTTCAATTTTGGCGCAGCGTCCATCGGATTAGCGGTAGCCAGTGTCTTTGTCAGGGCGGGTAGTGCAAAGGCGCTACCCGTAATCGTTTTCAGGGCCGAACGGCGGGAGGGTTTCATATAATACTGACTGATAGAATGACTGAATGATAGAATAGCTGGACGGGAGAACGGAAGCCTAACCAGCTACCCACTCCATCATTCAATCGTTCTATCATTCAAACTTTACAATTCGCGGATGCGGATGTTACGGAACCACACTTTGTCGCCGTGGTCCTGGAGGGCGATATGGCCGACCGGGTATTTGCCGAAGCCTTCCCAGCTTTTGAACTTGCTATCAGCAACCATTTTATCCCACTCAGGGCCACTGGTCGGGTAATCGGCGATTTTTTTACCGTTCAGATAGTGCTCGGCGTGCCCCTTGCTGATAACCAGCCGGGCTTTGTTCCATTCGCCGGCAGGTTTGGCTGCGTTGGGCGTGATAGGCTTCTGCAGATCGTACAGCGCGCCGGCGGTACGATTACCGTCTTTACCCTGTTTAGCGTCCGGGTGACGCTCATTGTCGAGCACCTGCATTTCCGGGCCAGTCCGGTATGTAGCAGGGTACTTAGGGTCTTCGTTGACGTGGAAGATAACGCCACTGTTAGCTCCTTCGGCGATCTTCCACTCCAGTTCGAGTTCGAAGTCACCATATTCCTTGTCGGTTACCAGATCACCGCCACCACGACTGCCAGTATAATGAATAGCGCCATCGTTGACAGCCCATTGATCGGACACAGGCTGACCCGCTTTCAGGTAGGTATGCCATCCTTTCAGGTCTTTGCCGTCAAACAGGTTTTCCCATTTGCCTTTGGGTGGTTTTACAGTTGTGGTAGCCTGTGTAGTTTGGCTAAACGTAAGCGCCAGCGCCAACAGGCCGGCAACAGATAAACGGAGGTAGTTCATGCGGGTTTAACGTTTGAGGTTGTAAGCGTACGGTTTATAGTACACGGTTTACGGAACATCCAGTACATTGTAAACCGTGTACTGTAAACCAAAAACCGTATGCTAATAAGGTCTATTCGGCTAAAATCTCCTTTAAAAAGGTTCGAAACTTATCGGCAAACTCCGGCCGCTTGAGGGCAAATTCGACCGTTGTTTTCAAAAAATCGAGTTTGTTACCGATGTCATGGCGCTTGCCTTCGATACGGTGCGCGTATAGATTTTCGCGCCGGAGCAACAGCAGCATGGCGTCGGTAAGCTGGATTTCGTTGTTCTTACCAGCGGGCGTCTGATCGAGCATGTCGAAAATATCCGGCGTCAGAATGTAACGACCGGCAATAGCCAGGTTCGATGGGGCTTCACTAAGGGCCGGTTTTTCGACCAGCGTATCGAGTTGAAGAATCCGATCGCTCAACGTCTTCCCACCGACGATCCCGTAGCGGTTAACTTTGTCGTGCGGCACCTCTTCCACAGCAATCACCGACCCGCCGTACTGCGCATACGTATCGATTAGTTGCTGCGTAACGGGAATGACTGAATCCATGATCGTGTCGCCCAGCAGCACCGCAAACGGTTCGTTGCCAACGTGGTGCCGCGCATACCGGATCGCATCGCCCAGACCGTTGAGTTCACGCTGCCGAACGTAATGTAGGTTCGCCATATCCGACAGGCGACGCATCTCGTCGAGCAGCAGTTGATCTTCCTTTTCTTCGAGTCGGGTTTCGAGTTCGTGGTTCCGGTCGAAGTGGTCTTCGATGGCCCGCTTACCTTTTCCCGTGATAATCAGAATGTCTTCGATACCTGAATCGACTGCTTCCTGCACCACATACTGAATGGTCGGTCGGTCGATGATCGGCAGCATTTCTTTCGGCTGCGCCTTCGTAGCGGGCAGAAACCGGGTGCCAAACCCAGCGGCAGGTATAACGGCTTTTTTGATCATTGTTGAATGATGAATTGATAGAGTGATGGAGTGATAGAATAGACTGGCGCAGCATTTCATCATTCTATCACTCCATCATTCAACCTTAAACTACATATGGCTTTATTACGCGGGCATTTATTTTCTTCAGACTGACGAACAGGCGATTCAGCATTGCGTCGTCGCGGTAGATGCCGATAATCGTACCACCCGACCCGGCAAACGAAGCCGACGCACCACAGGACCGCGCCGTATCGATCAGGCTACGGTTACGCTCATTGATCGAATAGATGCGCGTGCGCAGGTCAAAATTGTGGTTGACGAGTTCGTTCAGCAGCGGGATATTTTGTTCGGCGATAGCCTCCCGCCCCTGCCGGGCCAGATCGGCGATTTCAGCCAGTGTCGTTACGACCAGCTCTTCACCTTTCAGCCACCGTGCCCGCACATCGTTGTGAATCCGACCCGACTGTTTACTCAGGTCCGTGTTGTACGCGATGTACAGTTTAGGCAGCAGCTGCGCGTCGAGCGGCTCATAGGCACCGTACCCCTGCTGATCCATAACCGACCGGTCGAAATTCATGTATACGCAACCTTCGTAACACTGAATGACACGATCCTGCAAGCCCGCCGTAATCCCTAGTTCTTCGGACTCCGTGGCCAGCACCAGGTTCGGCAGGACAGGTAACGGAATCTCGACCTGATAAAACTGCATCAACGCCCGGAACGTCGCGACGATGATTGCGCTGGAACCTGACAGGCCGACCTGCCGCGGAATTGAGGTGTTATATCGAATTGAGAAATTATGATTGGGTAGCCGGATATGCTCCGCTTCGCAGTACTCCGCGAATTTTTTGATAGCCGCCTTGACCAATGGTACACCACCATGATAACCTAGCGTACTGACAGCGTCGCGCAGGTGGTGCAAACTGCGGAACACGCTGCCGTCCTGCGGCTGCGGTTCGATGTGCAGTTCAGGCGATGGATAAAGTGTGACCGACGCGCCAAAATTGCGCACCGATACGGCGATGGTTTTACCAAAAAAACCGTCGGACGGGTTACCTAACAGCCCGGCACGGG
>JAKONH010000517.1 GCA_022702045.1 Spirosomataceae bacterium | reverse complement strand
CGTATATCAATCAGTTTAACTTGGCGGGAGGCTTTGCCGGTATTAACAGCGCGCAGCTTGTGGTGCACCCCGTTCGGCAGACGCTGCGGGACAACCTGACCCCGCCTACTCTGGCTATTTTCGTTGGAAACGCACAAAACGAATTGTTGAGTCCTGTTCCGGCTGGTGCTAGTGGAGCATTGCCACAGAGCGGTTACAACGCGGCCGGCTATGCCTCCGATGTAACGCAGCCTGACTTGGTAGACAGTTACACGTTTGATGTCACACAGTACGCCAGCAATCTCATTCTGGGCCGTGTTCCTAACCGACCACTGATCCTGACGACGCTCGGTACGGATTCACGGACAATGGCGCAACGAGTTACTGTTGGCGATCAACAGCAACCCATTGGCGATCGGATTCAGCTCCGGCTGTTCCTAACTTCGGGTCTGTAAGCAACAGATTCATAGTCGCGTAAACAGCGCCCACCGACTGTCGGTGGGCGCTGTTTTTTTGTGCATAAGAAGACCGTTCACTAACAGACTGGGTGCTTAAAATCGGGGTCGGCAAGCTAGAAACCGGTGTGCTGCAACGAATTCGTATAATCGCACGTACCAGCCTGATAAATAGATTAGTCTGTTTATCAGAAACAACGGTATAAGACTGCTTAGCCTGCGTTTTTCTGACTACGGAGCTGACTTCAGTACGTTGTACGTCATTCGCTTGCTTTATGCGTCAGATGTGTGTGCGGTTGTGGATAGTGATTTGTGTGTTCATGCTGAGTCAGGCAGCTTGGGCAACGCATCAGGTAGGCGGACAGATCGAGATGAAACTGGTCGGCGACGTACCCGGCCACTACACGATTATCGTAACCAATTACCTGGAGGCCGGGCAGCGAGCTAATGCGCAGACCGGTGGCACAGTAGGTATATTCCAAAAGCGTGATAACAAAGCCAAAGGGCAATTTAATCTGACGGAGACGGGTAACCGATCGGCAGTCGTGTTCACCAATGCGTTCTGCGCGAGCCAGCAGAATCTGAATTTTGTCGTAGCCACATTTAGTGCTGATCTGTACTTGACGCCGGCCGAGTATACCGACCCCCAGGGGTACTACATGTCGTACCAGACGCGGAACCGGAACGGGAGCATTAGCAACCTTGTCAATCCGAGCCAGATTGGGTATACGTTCTATCTGGAGTTTCCCGCCCTGCAACAGAACGGACGCCTTATCGACAATTCATCACCCCATTTCACGGCCATTAACGGCGAATAGCTATGTCTGGGTGAAGCGTTCACCTTTCCATTCGGAGGTGCCGATCCCGACGGTGATCAACTACGGTATTCGCTGGTAACTCCACTTGATCAGAAGGGAATGCGTACGGCAAACAATGTATCACCCGGCCCCTATCCGGAGGTAACCTGGCAGTCGGGGTACAGTGCTACCAACGCCATTCCGGGCGTGCCCGCGATGAGTATCAACAGTACTACCGGACAGCTTACGGGTAAACCGTCGAAAACGGGGCTATTCGTGTTTGCGGTGAACGTCGAGGAATACCGAAATGGGGTGAAAATTGGCGAAGTACGGCGCGACTTCCAGTTACTGGTGATTGAATGTCCCCCACTAACGACGCCTGACCCTACGGTTCGTATTCAAGCTAAGTCTCCCGATCTGCGCAGCCTGACGCTGTGCCAGGGCCAAACCGCTACAATTCAGGCCGTCGCTAATCCCGACTGGAATTATCAGTGGCGGCAGAACGGTGTCAACCTGCCGGATGCAACCGGGGCCAGCCTGACGGTGCGGGATGCTGGTGATTATACTGTGTACGTATCCCTGAAAAATGCCTGTAGCAAAGCCGCTGATTCAGAAACGATTCAACTAAATGTCATCGGTATGGAAGCGACGATCGCGCGCACCGGGCACTTGTGCGCGACAACGGGGGTCGTGTCGTTTACAGTAAGTAATGCTGGTAGAGCAACGGTACAGTGGTACCGCGACGGGCAACTGCTGCCAACGCAAACGCTTGATTCTATTCGCTCCCAACAGCCCGGTCAGTTTTATGCACAGTTGACGTACGCACAGGCGGGCTGCGTGGCCCGGACGACGACAACTGATGTTAGCCGATCGGCGGCTGTACTGCCGACTATTCAAGCGCGACAACCACAACTGTGTCCAAATAGTACGCTGACGTTGACAGCTAGTGGCGGGGTTTCCTACGCATGGCAGCAGGACACACAGCCGCCCAGCCTGACCACAACAGACACAACCTTTACTACGACAAGCGTGGGCAGTTATGTCGTGACGGCAACCGATTTTTATGGATGCACCGGTATATCGGCCCCGTTCGTTGTGACCGCTGTGCCACCGGTTACAGCACAACTCGACTCGATACCGGATGTGTGTGGAACAGACGTGCCGGTGGTTGCGCTGACGGGACAACCGGGCGGGGGCATCTTTGCCGGATCGGGTGTGACAGGTAATGTATTCAGCGCCCAGCTGGCGGGTATCGGTAACCACGCGATCACCTATACCGTGAAACCAGCCCCTTTCTGCGAAGGTGTCGTTGCAACACGGCTCGCCATCGTTGCGCCGATTCCGACTATCAGTTTGCCCGACACGCTGGTGACTTACTACGGTAATACGTTTACGCTAGAGCCAACATTTACCGGCAATCCCAACCGGTTTGGCTGGTCGCCGACAACCTTTCTGGATAATCCTGCCCTAGCGAATCCGAGGGTTGTTCAGCTGACAGAGCCAATCGTGTACAAGCTTGCTGTCAGTAATGCGTCGGGTTGTTCGACAGCAGACAGCGTGCGGATTCGTGTTGTGGAGCGGGTGTACGTGCCGGATGCATTTTCGCCCAATAGAGATGGGCTAAACGATCAGTGGGAACTGGTCGGTATCGAAGCGTTCCCCGAAGCAGTTGTGACTATTTTTAACCGCTGGGGTGAAGTAATATTCCAGTCTGATCGGGGCTATCACCAGCGATTCGAAGGGCTCTCGAATGGAAATGAGCTACCCGCAGGGGCCTATGCCTACACCGTGGCAACGGCTCCGGAATGGCCCGTCATGCGTGGCCTGCTGATGCTGATACGATAGGGTGTCGAACTGACAGAAAACAATAAAGAGGATGAGTGCAAACTCCCATCCTCTTTAAAACTACCTTAACCTATGATAAGACTGTATGTTCTCAGACACTATCCTGTCGGATTATTGTGTCGTGTCAGTAAATATACAGCTATTCGTTAAGAAAAGACATAAATGCGCGCTAATTAGTTAAAAAATTTAAAATAACAGAGTGAACACATCTATTGGATCACGGTAGTCCGTTTTGGAAGGTAATTTCGGTAGCTAACCCAATGGCACTCATACGAATGGCTACCGATCGGCTTGTCGATTTCACGCCCGGCTTGTCGCATTGCGGTCCCTTCTCCAGAAAATAGATGTAGAATTTCTGATTCCGGTCAGCGATTTCGTTGATGTCAGGCCGGCCAAGCAAATCACCAATGACGTCAACGCGCTTGCCTTTCAGATTTTGAATCTCCGCTCTAAAATCTGGTAGTATCGACGCCCGGACACCATTACAGCCGCCCCGGTCGCCCCGCCATTTCCGCAAATCGAGCCGTCCGAACTGATCGGGTGGGGGAGAACAACTCACAAGACCGATCAGCAGCAACAGGCAAAAAAACTTACTGTTCATTGTAAAGGACCTGCGTTAGCGTTTGACCAACAGCTTTCAGCGTGGCTTTATCGATGTTACCCATTGTGTCGTCGGCGGTATGCCAGGCTGGGAAGAAACCACCCATTGTTGGGCTGGTATGAATGATATCAATCATCGGAATCTTCGCCATCAAGTTCGGAGCCAGGTGATCGTCTGTAATTGCTCCACCCGACTGGTCAATAAAGAGCGGACTGTAACCCAGGCGGTTGGCTGTTTGCCATACGTTGTCGACCACACTGGAGGCTAGTTGCTGTGAATAGCCTTCGCGGGGAAACGTGGCGCCTTTCGCACCGACCATGTCGAGCAGAATGCCGTAGTAAGCGGAGTAGCCCGGCTTGTGCAGATTCTTGGCCCAATATCGTGAGCCAAGGCAAAAACCGACGAAATCAATCGGCTGCCCGTTGACGCTCAGATTGTCTTTTGTATCGTTCTGAGCTTTGTCGCCATTGCCCCAGTCTTCGGCATCGAAGAAAATGATATCGACACCTACATCGGGCTTTTTCTGCGCCTGCTGAATGGTCCGCGCCAGTTCGAGCAGTACGCCGACACCACTGGCACCGTCGTTAGCCGCCGGCACCGCTTTGCTCTGATCGGATTTATCCGGATCCTGATCGGCAACAGGCCGCGAATCCCAGTGTGAAGCCAGCACGATGCGCTTGGTTGCTTTCGGGTTGATGCTACCGATGATGTTCAGGCAATTGAGCTTCGTACCATCCCAGGCTGTTGTCGTAAACGGTTGCTCCGTTACGTCACAGCCAAACTGCTTGAGTTTAGCGATCAGGTACAGCCCCGTTTTCTGGTGGGCCGCAGAATTAACTACCCGGGGGCCAAACGCTACCTGCCGATCGATGTATTGGTAAGCCGAATCGGCGTTGAATGCCGGTGCGGCTACCATAGCAGGCTGGGTGCTGGTCGTATCGCTTTGCTGCTTCGGTTTTTCCTTACAGCCGCCTAACGTCAATATGGCGGCAATGAGCAGTAAGATTGGTTTGGACATGAGACTAAGTTCGAGAATTCGTGTAAGTACTAGGTCGGCAGTTCGATGGGTCGGCAGTTCGATGGGTCGGCGATTATTCTTCGTAAGCCCAGTCGATCTGATGCTTCATGTCTTTGATAGCCAGACCTTGTGCTTTGAAGTACGAACGGATCTGATCGACCTTTTCGTATTGCTTCTGCTCTTTGTATTCCTTATACAGTGTCAGCAGTCCGTTTAGCACCGGCTGGTTGGTAGTCGTCTCTTCATACAGCCCTAATACGTCGTGAATGAACGACAGGTAGGAGTCGCGTAGCAGAGTAAACGTTTCCTCGCCCAAAGCCGCTACCTGTAGCTGACCCATATACAGCATGTTGATGTATTTGAGCAGGGTAAACAGCTGTGCGATACCAACAGCCGTGTTCAGATCGTCGTTAAGAGCGTCGTAGAATTGCTTTACCGCTTTCTGAATGTCTTCCTGTTTCGCTACGTCGGGGGCAACGCTGTCGTCGGCCTGATACGTCAGCAGTTTGGCGATGCGCAGCCCGTTGGCGAGTCGGCGGTAGCCTTTCTGTGCCGCTTTCAAGGCATCATTAGAGAAGTCAAGCGTACTGCGGTAGTGCGATTGCAGCATGAAGAACCGAACCGTCATCGGACTGTAAGGCTGATCGAGCAGCGCGTGACTACCAGCAAACAACTCAGCGGGTAGAAACGAATTGCCCAGCGATTTCGACATCTTCTGTCCGTTTACCGTCAGCATGTTCGAGTGCATCCAGTAGCGAACCGGCTC
>JAKONH010000295.1 GCA_022702045.1 Spirosomataceae bacterium | reverse complement strand
GATGATGCGTGGAGCAGGTGCATGCGGCCATCCGCTTGTCGTGTCGCCAGTCCGACATGGCGCATGTCGAGTCCCGGCCGGGCCGCTGTCAGCATGACAATATCACCTTCACGCAAGGCGGTTTCGGCCTGTCGTACGTTCTTTCGCGGTACAAACGCAAACGGCTGACCATTAAGCGCCGATTCGACGCGGGTCATCTGCTCGAAAACGGTCGGATCGCTCAACGCCGGGTATTTATACACGGCCGACGTCATGTAGTTGACTGGCTTGGACACCATCACCCGGCCCGGTAGGGTGCCCGTAACGTCGATTAGCAGCCCTTTTCGTTCGTTGTCGCGTAGCCAGTCGGAAAAGTAATGCAGGCGGCTGGCGTACCCGTCGACCCGGCCGTTGCGGTAGCGCAGGCGGGTCAGATACTGCTGAAAAAGAGCGTCGCAGGTAGTGGGCTCGGTAGTCCGGTTGCTGACGGTGCGAACGCGGTTGTCGTGCCAGGCCAGCGCAATGGCCAGTACTGTTTCTAAATAGGTTGTGCAGTCGAATTCGTGCAGGTTGACGACCAGTTGTTCCACCGGCTGCTGATCCAGCGTGTGGGGTACGTAAGGTAAGCCAAGTAATTTCTTTCCAACGAGCACGGCTGTTTCGGCGGGCGTGCGGCCGGTTTGCGCAACAAGTAACGTAAATGAGTCGTCAGCCGGTACGGGTTGTGCTGGGCTGAGCAAGGGAGAAAGCAGAAAAAGAACCAGTGTAAACCAGTTTCGCATAGACAGATGAGTAAAAAGACGGGATAGCCACCGACAACCTGCGGCAACTATCCCTTAGACGAATAAATGAGTCAGTGATAACTCGTCTCTACGCTTTTATTTCCAGCACCCACACGCTACGTGGGGGAATGGTTACCGGAATGCCCGCTTGACCGGATGCTTCAAACTGCACGTGATGCAGGAAAATATCGGTCAGTTGGTACACGCGGGCGGGGTCGAGCTGGAGCGTGTCGAGGGCGTGACGAGGGAGCTTAACCGTAGCATCAACTGTATTGTGGGCCGAGAAGTTACAAACGATGAGTATTTTCTGCCGGTCCGTGTAGCGCAGGAAGCTGTATACCTGATGCGCATCGTAACCCGGCGTCTGCCCGTTGTCGTTGGCCCACTGCAGGTCGTAGAAGTAGCCATTCTGAATGGCATCGGAGCCGTTGACGAGGTAATTTAGTTGCTGGTAGACCCCACGCAGGTTGCGCTGATCATCGGTCAGACCACCTCCGTCGTAGGTACCGCCGTTGAGCCAGCCCTGCCAGTCGGGCATGCCCCAGTAGTCAAAAATCGTTGTGCGGCCGTCGTCGCCACTGAAGCCTTCCGACCCCTCGGCCCGTTCGCCTACTTCCTGCCCGAAATACAGCAGGTACGGCCCGGTATGCATGGTTGCCGCCAGCGTCATGGCTGGAATGGCCGCCCACGGATCGCCGGCGAAAAAGCGCGACGCGATGCGCTGCTCGTCGTGGGTTTCCAGAAACCGCAGCATATGCCCCGGATAGTCGCCCTGTTGCTGCCAGACCTGCGTCAGCTCGTAGCAGGAGCCCTGCCCTTCGATTAGCCGGCGTAGCGCGTCGTAAAGGCCAACTTTGTCGTATAGATAATCGAAGCCACCCTGGAAAATAAAGGGTCGGTACAGATGCGTTTCGTAAATCTCGGCGATGAAAATCACGCGGGGATACCGCTGTTTCACCCGGCCAATGGCCCACTGCCAGAATTCGACCGGCACGAGTTGCGCCATATCACAGCGGAAGCCGTCGACGCCTTTGGCGGCCCAGAACAGCAGAATGTCGAGCATCTGCTGCCAGGTAGCAGGTTGCGGGTCGAGTTGAAGCCGGTTCTCGAAGACGTTGTAGCCGTAGTTGAGCTTTACCGTTTCGTACCAGTCGTTGATATCGGGGTGGGCGGTGGTGGAACCGGAGCCAGTCACCTTCGCCGGGTTTTCCTGAAGCGAACCCGCATGGGGCAGACCGCTCTCCGTGTCCGGGGAAACAAACGGCTGACCGGGGAGGTAATAAAAATTGTTGGCCGCCGAAAACCTGACCGATGTATCATCCTGCTCGCCCAGATCGACAACGCCCGCCGGTTTAGCGTCAGATTTATACTGCCGGGCAACGTGGTTGGGTACGAAGTCGATAATCACTTTCAGGCCATGGGCGTGGGTGCGGTGAACCAGTGCTTCAAATTCAGCCATCCGATTGGCGACATTCACCGCCATGTCGGGGTCAACGTCGTAGTAATCCTTAATGGCGTAGGGCGACCCTGCCTTGCCTTTTACCACCTTTGGATCGTCGGGGGTGATACCATCAGCTGAATAGTCGGTCTGGGTGGCGTGTTCGACAATACCGGTGTACCACACGTGCGATGCGCCAAACTGCCGGATAGCGCGCAGGGCCGATTCATTGATGTCATTGAACGTACCGACACCATTCTGATCGCGGCTGCCGTTTGGCTGGTTCGTCGTTACACGATTGCCAAACAGACGCGTAAAGGCCTGGTATATAATTAATTTGTCGTTGACAGGTACAGAGAACGCAGTATTCATGCTGGTTAAGCGAAAAAACGGTCAGGTATGAATGGAGAATGCTTCCTGCAAAACTAGGGCCTTTCACCACGAATGTAAGCCCTTATTTTTGGCTGAACGATTGAAACATTCGCCTATTATATTGTCCTTTGGCGGAATGAGCCGATTCGTCCAATCCATACAACGGCTCGTAACCAACCCTATGATGAACCGATTAAGGCTGATGCCGGCCCTGTTTCTGGCGGCACTGCTCACCACGACTGCTCCAGCCGTGCAGGCGCAGACTGCTCTGCGTATCGAGCGGGTCAATCCCACCAACTGGTGGGTCGGTATGAAGTACCGGACGATTCAACTGCTGGTCTACGGCCCGAATGCCGGTACGCTGGCCTACACCGTCAGCTACCCCGGTGTGACGTTGACCAAAACGCACACCGTCGAAAACCCGAACTACGCCTTTCTCGATCTGACTATCGCGCCCACAGCCAAAGCGGGCACGGTTAAACTGGTTGGTAAAAAAGGAAGTCAGACGCTGATGCAGCCGTTTGACCTGAAAGCCCGCGACAAAGCACCGAAAGGGCAGGGGGTCACCGACGCTGATTTTATTTACCTCGCCATGCCCGACCGTTTTGCTAACGGCGACCCGTCGAACGACAAGTTTGACGACATGGCCGACCATACTGCCAATCGCAGCAACCCCTTTGCCCGGCACGGTGGCGATTTGCAGGGCGCGCAGCGACGGCTCGATTACCTCAAAGACCTCGGCGTAACGGCAGTCTGGTTTACGCCCGTCATCGAAAATAACCAGCCAACGACCAACGAGGGCGGTGCCATGCGCTCAGCTTACCATGGCTATGGCTTTACCGATCAGTACAACGTCGACCGGCGGCTGGGCGGTAACGATGCCTATAAAGCCTTTGTGCAGCGGGCACACAGCAAGGGGATGAAGGTGGTGCAGGATGCGGTGTATAACCATGTCGGCATCAACCACTGGTTCGTCAAGGATATGCCGATGAAAGGCTGGCTGCATCAGTGGCCTACCTATACCAGTACTTCGTACCGGTATGAGTCGATCACCGACCCGCATGGCTCAGAAGCCGACCGGCGCATCACGACCGACGGCTGGTTTGTGCCCTTCCTGCCCGACCTGAATCAGACTAACCCATATGTCGCCAACTTCCTGATTCAGCACGCGCTCTGGACGGTCGAAACCTTTGGCGTCGATGCGTGGCGGATCGATACGTACCTTTACAACGACATGCCGTTCATGAATCGCTGCAACAAGGCGCTTATGGACGAGTACCCCCGGATTCACATCTTCGGCGAATCGTTTGTTAATAACGTTGTTGATCAGGCGTACTACGTACAGAACAACATCAACTTCCCGTTTAGATCGAATCAGCCGGGTGCCCTCGACTTCGTGCTGTTTGGGGCTGCTGTCGATGCCTTAAAGCCCAAGGAAACCAACGGCGCGAATCGGTTCTATACTGCCCTCGCGCAGGACGCCGTATACGTCGACCCGACAAAGCTGGTAACGTTCCTGGACAACCACGATACCGACCGTTATCTCTCCGTAATTGGCGAAGATTACGACCGCTATAAAATTGGCCTGACCTGGCTGCTGACCACGCGGGGCATCCCCTGCCTCTATTATGGCACGGAGATTCTGATGAAGAATTTCCGGGACCCGTCGGATGCTGAGGTGCGCCGTGACTTTCCCGGCGGTTTTCCCGGCGACAAGGAAAATAAGTTTGAAGCCGCCGGCCGCACCGACCGAGAAAACGACGCCTGGCAGTTCGTGCGCAAGCTGGCTACGTACCGGCGCGACACGCCGGTGATGCACCACGGGAAACTGATGCAGTTTCTACCGCAGGATAATGTCTACGTCTTTTTCCGGTATGATGCCGATAAAACCGTGATGGTACTGACCAATCTGGGGGAGAAGGCCATCAAAGTCGATACAAAGCGTTTCGCCGAACGGATGAGCGGGATGAAATCGGCCCGTAACGTCCTGAACGATCAGACCATCAGCAACCTCGACCTGATCGACGCTCCCGCTAAAACCGCGCTGGTGCTGGAACTGGCGAAGTAGCGTTTGTGAGAAATTACGAGGAGGGGCGTCAAAACAGGAGTCGGTTTTGACGCCCCTCTTTCGTGTCGGCTCATCCCCACGCAAAGCCATCAAGCGACGAAAAAGCCCTAAATTGGCCCCGGTGGCCGATCTGATTCGGCTTGTAGATTGCCCATGAAGTTACTGTTGATCGAGGATGAGGTGAAGACGCTACTTAGTCTGAAGCAAGGGCTGGAGGAAGAGCAGTGGGCTGTCGACATTGCCTACGATGGCAGCATGGGCTTTCAGCTGGCTACTCGAAACGTGTACGCGCTGATCATCTCCGACATCATTCTGCCCGGTATGAATGGGCTTGAGCTTTGCCGGAAATTACGTGCGGCCGATGTCACGACGCCCATTCTGCTGTTGACCGCGCTGGGGACGACCGATGATAAAATCGACGGGCTCGACGCGGGCGCCGACGACTACCTGGCCAAGCCCTTCGAACTGCGTGAACTGCTGGCGCGGGTGCGAGCCCTGACCCGACGCAGCGCTGCCCAGCCGGCGTATACCGGTAGCACGCTCACACTCGCTGACCTGACGCTCAACCCCGATACGAAGCTGGTGACGCGGGCGGGGCAGGAGATTACGCTTACCGCCAAAGAGTTTCAACTGCTCGATTACCTCCTGCGGAATCAGGGGCGGGTGGTATCGAAGGCGGAACTGGCCGAGAAAATATGGGATGTCACCTTCGATACCGGCACCAACGTGATCGAGGTGTACGTCAACTTCCTGCGTAAAAAAATCGACCGTGACTTCGAGCCGAAACTGCTGCACACGCAGATCGGCATGGGGTATGTCCTTAAAGTAACGGCCTGATGGGGAATATTCGGACCCGGCTGACGGTTCAGTTTATGGCACTGGTAACGGTGGTCCTGCTGCTGTTCTCGCTGGGCGTCTACGGCTTCAGTCGGCTCTACCTGCAAAAGCGCTTCTTCGGTCGGTTGCAGAGCCGTGCGCTTACCATTACAGAGCAACTGGTCAATGCCCCCAACCCGTCAGCCGGTACCCGCCAACCCAGCACCGACGCACTCCCCGACGAACAGGTATCTGTTTACAATACTCGTCTACACCGCATTATTTTTAGTGTCGGCCCTGACCGCCCGGCCCGGCATACGCCATTTATAGCGCAGTTAAAAACCGGTAAGGCGCGGCTGTATCTGCATCAGGGCGACACACAGGCAGTGGCTATTTTTCTGGCGGGAAAGGCCCCGGACAACTGGATACTGATTAGCGCTGTCGACCAGCAGGGGAAGGCCGCCCTGGCCGATCTGCGGCAGATTCTGGGCGTAATGGGACTGGTCGGGGTGCTGCTGCTTAGTTTAGCGGGCTGGCTGTTTGCCGGGCGGGCGCTGGCACCCATGGAAAACATAGTAGTACAGGTCAATACGATTTTTCCGGCCAATATGGCCCGTCGGGTTGCGTACGTGAACCCCGGCGATGAGATCGGTTCGCTGGTCGCTACGGTCAATCGGCTGCTGGATCGGGTAGGGGAAGCGCTGCTGAACCAGAAGATGTTTATCGCCAACGTATCGCATGAGCTGAAGAACCCGCTGACGAAAATCCGCTCCCAACTCGATGTCGCCCTGCGGCAACCGCGCGATCCGGACACGTACATCCGGTTGCTAACGTCACTGCGCGACGATGCCACCTCGCTCACCGATCTGACAAATACGTTGCTGACGCTGGCCGGTACAGATGCCGATACGCTGCCCATGCAGCCGCTGCGAATCGACGAACTGCTGTGGGAAGTCAAACAGCAGGCGCAGAAGTGGAACGAAGACTACCGGGTGGCGCTGACCTTCGCTGAATTTCCCGACGAAGAAGGTGCGCTGCTGGTGATGGGCAACGAAGCCGCGCTGAAAAATCTGCTGCTGAACCTGCTCGACAACGCCTGCAAATTCGCCACGGACAACCAGGCGCTGGTTACGTTTCGGGCCGATGGGACAACTGTACAGGTACAGATCGCCAACGTCGGCCCACCGATTGCCGCTGCCGATCTGCCCTTCCTGTTCGAACCGTTCTACCGCAGCCGTACTACGGCGACCACCCACCGGGGCCACGGGTTAGGACTAGCCATTGCCGCCCGCATCGCCGATCTGCACCGGGGAACGATCGTCGCCGAATCGACTAAAATGGGCGCGGTCTTTACGTTGTCATTGCCGGTACAGGTTGCATTTTAAGGTGAGTTTAAGGTCAGTTTAAGTTGTGCCTAAGCCCGGTAACCGTCCTTTGTCCAAAGACGATCACCGATATGAGCACAGCCGATACCCCAACCCGATCCAACAAAGGTATTCGACCCATCGCCGTTGGCGTACTGGTCGGCGTAGCCTCGTTGCTGGTGTATCTGTTTGTGGGGGCGCAGAACGAAACGCTTGAATTACAGCAGTCGCTGACCACGCAGGTCGAGCAACTGGCGCATACACAGACGCAACTCGACTCGCTTTCAACAGTGCTCGATGCTCGTATTGCCGATGTACGTCGGTTGGGGGGCAACGTGGGGAATCTGGAAAAAGTAAAAGCCCGGCTGGAGGCCGATAAGCAGCACCTTACCCACGATCTGCGTTTTTCGGTTCGTACGTATGATCAGCGAATCCGGCAGTACGGGGCTTTTCTGGCGTCGCGCAACGCCGACCTGCGGCTCATCCGCGAAGAAAATAGCAACCTAGCCAACCGGGCCCGCGTGCTGGAAGAAGAGCGGGAACTGGTGCTAAGCGAAAACGCTGGTCTGCGCTACGACCGTGACGAACTAAGCCGCACAGTAGCCACCTTCTCCGCGCAGAATGATGATCTGAAGCGGAAGGTAACGCTGGCGTCGGCCATGCGGGCGCTGGACGTGCAGGTGCGGTCGCTGACGGAGAGCGGACGCGAGCGGCAGGGGGGCGTTTATCGGGCGTCGCGTACGGATCGGCTCAAAATCCTGTTCACGCTGGCGGCCAATCCGCTGGCCACAAAAAATACCAAAGACATTTACCTGCGTGTGCTCGATCCGAACGGTAGTGTACTGAGCGACGATCGCATTGGGGGGACGTTGTCGTATGAGGGAAATGCTATGGGTTACAGCATGCGGCAACCAGTCGCCTTCGACAATAATGACCAGTCGGTCGAACTGGTGTACCGGCGCGATACCCCGTACCGACCTGGTCCGTACACAGTTGAATTATATGCCGAGGGCTTTCGCATCGGACAGGGTGAGTTCATGTTGAAATAGATTATAGTCTGTCGTTCATCATTGCTGGTACCATCACACCGTCGTACCGATACCAACGAACCACAAACTACAAACTGAAAATCAATGAAGCGTCAGATACAGAACGGATTATTTGAACTGTTGGCAATAGGACTGCTGGTTGCCCAGACTACGCTCGATTGGGTGCAGGCAGCTATGCGGTGCTGGCGTCGTCATCCACGCGCCTGCTCCGCGCTGATCTATCTATTTCTGACGATGGCGTTTTGTTACCAGCCGTCGGTGGGCCGCTGGATCGGCGGCTTCGTGATGATGAGTCTGCCCGTAGCCATACTGGGCGGACTGGTAGCAAGTTTGTATCTGCTGCGTCAAAACGAGCGATTGGCCGGAACGGTGGGTCTGGTCTGGCTGGTGCTGACGCTGCCTATCGGCAAACGACTGTTCGGTTACGGAAACGAGCTGCCTGCTACCGTCTCGGCCCCGGCCCTGAGCGTGCTTAGCTTCAACGGCGAGTGTTTCAACCCAGCGGCCAACACGGGTATTGGTACCTTACGCGCCGACATTGCCTGCTTTCAGGAATACGCACCCAACGCTGATCTGGAAAAGCAGTACCCCGATCGTATGACCCGGCTGACCCGCTTCTCGGGTGACCGACAGGTCGGGCTGGCGCTGTTTTCCCAATACCCCATTGTCCGGCAGTACGGGCGTATCTGGAAGCGAGGTAATGCCCCCGACATCAACGGATTTCTTTGTGCCGACGTTGCTTACGGACGTGATACGGTTCGGGTGGTGAACGTGCATCTGTGGTCGATGGGCGTACGCGTCGAGCAGGCATATCAGGCCGGTCGGACAGGGCGGCTGGATCGTTTTTTCGCCGAACTGGGCGACACGTTCCAGCGCCTGAAAGAAGGATTCGACCGGCGCGACGAGCAGATTCGAGAGGTGGAGCAATATGTGTCGGGCAGTCGTTATCCGGTGATTATCTGCGGAGATTTCAACGAAACGCCGTTTGGCTACGCCTACGGTAAACTACGGCGCAACTTCCGCAACGCCTTTGAAGAAGCGGGTGAAGGCTTTGGCTTCACCCTGAATCGGCACCCGTACTGCGTGCGTATCGATCAGCAATTCTTCAGCCCCGACTGGCACGTAACTTCCTGTCGGACCCTATCGGGCGTGACCTTTTCCGACCATTTCCCGGTTAT